>CAXGXG010000092.1:0-6224 GCA_964013525.1 uncultured Alphaproteobacteria bacterium
GGCCGCTAATTAAAGATTACAGGGGATGATGATTTATCATCCGTAGCCTTGGGTAAAAACGCGTATCAATAAGATGCGCGTTTTTTCATGTTTGAAATTTGTCTCAGATTTTAGAAGGCTTGAAATTAAGCAACGGTCAAACTCCGGTGGCTTTACCCCATGCACTAAAAGAGTATGTACAAAGGAAAGGCTATCACTTTGAGGGGGTAAGCGTTGCCAAATAAAGCACTATGACCCCGCAGGATGATTTAAACTTTTTAATCAGGCTTTGCATTCTCCGCAAAGATACGTTCAAAGAATGCCAGCGTACGTGCCCAGGATTTTTGATCCGCCTGTGCGTTATAGGCAACACCTGTTGATGGGTCGTTGCCAGCTTCTTTTTCAGTAAAGGCATGCACAGCATCTGCATAGGAATAGAATGTAAAGTCAGGTCTGGCTGGCTCCATCTCTTTCATAAAGGCATTGACCTGCTCAGGCGGAACGTGTGGATCGGCCGCGCCGTGGTGGACAATGATTTCAGGGATCACGCTGTCTTCTTTGGCGGGGCTTTCAGTGCCCAACCCACCATGGAAACTGACAACGCCATCGACATCCGCACCCATTCGTGCCAGTTCAAGCGCCATGGTGCCGCCAAAGCAATAACCCATCACGGCAATTTGATTTTCATCACCGATGTTGAGGTTGCGTGCTGCAGTCAGGGCCGCTGACAAACGCCCGCGGGCCAAATCGGGATTGTTTTTATATTTGCCAGATTCTTTTCCGGCAGCTTCGGTCGTTTCAGGCCGAATACCTTCGCCATACATATCAATGGCAAAAGCAACATAGCCAAGGTCTGCAAGCATATCTGCACGCTTTTTCTCGTAATCTCCAAGGCCTTTCCATTGATGGACAATCATGACAATTGGGGCCGTTTCAACATTTGTTTCAGGGGCGGCAACATATCCCTGCAACTCTACATTACCATCCTGATAGTTGACTGGCATGCCAGCCAAGGCCGGAAAGGTAAACATTAAAAATGTCAGAGCTGTGAAAAGAATGCGCATAAATATCCTGTTTGTTGATGCCGATTTCTGTGAGGGCCAACGGTATAATCCTTTGCATGGTTCCAAAAATCACTTACACTTTTGAAACCGCTGTCATCAAAGCCCAAAGATAAAGGAATGGATTATGAACCTGGCCGATTTACTTGCCCCTATAAAAGAAATTGCGCTAAAAGCGGGCGCCTTGGAAATGCGCCATTACGCAGATGGCACCGATGTCATGCGTAAAGGGGACGGTTCCCCCGTCACCATCGCAGATCAGGAAGCTGAAGCCCTGATTCTGGAAGAGATGGACAAGCTGAATTTAAACATTCCCATCGTTGCAGAAGAATCAGTTGCAGCAGGCATTGTACCGGATATTACAGGCGGTGACTTTTGGCTGGTTGACCCACTGGATGGTACTAAGGAATTTGTTCGCGGGACAGGCGAGTTCACAGTCAACATCGCCCTGATGCAAAACTTCAAGCCGGTTTTCGGTGTAATTTACACACCCGTAAAGGATGAACTTTACAGCGGGTATGAAGGGGGACGTGCAGACCTGACAATCGGTGGCGAACGCCGCGAAATTCAATGCCGCGATGTTCCTGATGCCGGGTTGACTGTCGTTGCCAGCCGCAGTCACAGTAACCTCGAAGCTTTGAGCACATTCTTAGAAGGCCGCCCTGTCGCGGATACGGTTTTTCGCGGCAGCTCGTTAAAGTTTTGTCAGGTGGCGTCGGGCCGGGCAGATATCTATCCACGTTTGGCACCCACATGCGAATGGGACATTGCCGCAGGACATGCGATTGTGCGTGCGGCGGGCGGTCAAGTGCGCGAGCTGGATGGTGGTGAAATGAGCTACGGGAAGACGGATGTGAATTTCCTGAATCCTTCTTTTATCGTGCAAAAGAGCCAAGACTGATCTTCAAAACTTTATACGTATTGACCGGCAACAAAACCGGATGACCAGGCCCACTGAAAGTTGTATCCACCCAGCCAACCGGTGACATCAACGCATTCCCCTATAAAATAAAGTCCCTTTTGAAGGCGGCTTTCCATGGTCTTTGATGAAATTTCGTCCGTATTGATCCCGCCAACCGTCACTTCAGCTGTCCGATAGCCCTCGGTTCCGTCTGGGATAACACGCCATTTGTTCAAACGTGTTGCCAGCGCTTTTAACTTTTCATCGGAAAGGTCAGCGATATTTAATCCTGTAAAGTCCAAGTCAGCGCAAATCTGTTCAGCCAAGCGTGTCGGGATATACGTTTTCATGATGTTTTCAATGTTTGTTCGCGGCTGTTTTTTACGGGCGGTTTGCAGCAGGGCAAAGACGTCTTGCCCGGGCAGGAGATCAAATGTCACAGCCCCCGCCGCGTCCCAATAGGATGATATTTGTAAAACCGCCGGGCCGCTTAACCCCCTGTGTGTAAATAACATAGCTTCATTAAAATCCTGTTTGCCAAATGATGCCTGGCAATCCAGTGCAACGCCCGCCAAAGCCTTGCAGGCGCTGAGATGTTCCCCTTCAAACGTAAATGGGACAAGCCCGGCACGGGTATCAACAATTGTGTGGCCATATTTTCGTGCAACATCATAGGCGAAACCTGTTGCGCCCATTTTCGGAATGGACAATGCCCCAGTCGCCAAAACAATTGACTGGCAAGCCGTTGGCCCCTTGGTCGTCATAAGTGTATAGCCTTCGCTATCGCTTATAGATTCCAAAGTTTTCACGCTGGTTTCAAGGAACAGTTCGACACCATGTTCTTCACACTCATCCAAAAGCATTTGAATAATATCTTTTGCACTGCGATCGCAAAACAACTGGCCTAACGTTTTTTCATGATAGGGGATATTGTAACGCTCAACCATGCGGATGAAATCATACTGCGTATATTGGCGAAGGGCGGATTTACAAAAATGTTTGTTCTGCGACAAATAGGCTGTTGGTGCGCAATGTAGATTTGTGAAATTACAGCGCCCACCCCCTGAAATTCTGATTTTTTCACCCGGCTTTTTCGCATGGTCAATCAGGGCTGTGCGGCGGCCGCGTTTGCCGCTTTCAATGGCGCACATCATACCGGCGGCCCCGGCACCGATGATGATGACATCGTATTCTTTATTTAACGGCATCTTCGATCATTCCGGGAGTGAGGATTTGCGGCAAAACGACAGGTTCGCCCATTGGAGGATAATAAACATATAACGGAACGCCGTTACGTCCGAATGAGGCAAGATAGGCTGTAATTGCAGGATCTTCATTGGTCCAATCACCGACCAGATGAGTGACCTTGTAATCAGAAAAAATCTGGTGGACACGGTCCGTCGACAAGGTTGCATGCTCGTTCACTTTACATGTGATGCACCACGCAGCCGTCATATTTACAAAGACACCGTTGCCATCGGCCAGCGCCTGATCAAGGCGTGCGGGGCTCCAATCATCCGTGATAAAACCGTTTTTTGATGCAGGCTTTTGGGTGGTCGTAACCGATGTGGTTGCGGGGGCGGCATCAGGCATCAAAACAAATGTTAAAATGACGGCCAAGGCACCCAATGCGGCCATGGCGATACGCCAGATATAGTTTTCAAGTTTGAGCGCCCAAACTAAAAAGCCAAGCGCGACCATACCCAACAAAGCGGTAAAGACGGCAGACGCGCCGTTCTGTTCTGATAAAACCCAAACCAGATAGATCACAGTCAAGAACATGGGGAAAGCCAGAAACTCCTTGAAGCTTTCCATCCATTGCCCGGGCCGTGGCATTAAACGCTGCAACGCGGGGATCAGGGTCAGCGCAAGATACGGAAGCGCAAGTCCCAAACCTACAAAGATAAAGACCATAAACGCATGAAGGGTGGGTTGTGTCACGGCATAGCCAATTGCGCCCGCCATAAAAGGTGCTGTGCACGGTGTTGCAACCACCGCGGCCAGAACCCCTGTCCAGAAACTGCCCATAGCATTTTCCTTTAAGGTCAGGCCGTGACCGAAACGAACAAAACTGCCATTAATTGTAATAAATCCGGCAAGGCTAAGCCCGATGGCAAACATCAAATAGGATAGGAACAAGATGTTATAAGGGTTTTGCATATGAAACCCCCATCCCAGCGTATCACCACCGGCACGTAGCAAAAGAATAACGGTCGCAAAAATGGCAAAGCTGATTAAAATCCCCAATGTATAAGCAGCACCTTGTTTCATGAGGTGACGGCGTTTATGATCGCGCGCTTGCACCACCGATAACGCCTTTAAAGACAATACGGGAAAAACGCATGGCATCAGGTTTAAAATCATGCCACCCAGCAAAGCCAGCATCAGGTGCCATGCAAATGGCCCGTGATCAACGTTTTGTGGTGTGCTGTTGCCGTAGGCTCGGTCTGTCATTTCCTCATCCGCAGATGGCGTGTCGTTGGAATTTGTCAGGGCTGTTTCAGCAGGGACTGCGGACGGTGCGGATGCTTTGTCCGCAATAAACCGCCACGCGCTATCGCCTGCAGAGATGACAAAATCAAGCGATTCTATCCCGTCCAGGTCTTTGCGACCTTTTCGCGTGCTGATGACAATATGATCTGGTGTAATGGCACGTGTTTGAGGTGCTGCATTCAAGATATAACTCTCTTGAACGGGGAAGAAAATTTCAGGTTTATTTTCTGCCCAAATATCGGAATTGGGCATCTTGAGAATAAAATCTTCGCCTTGCCCTTCAAATGTGGCGTCAATATCAATCGGGGTTGGGTGACTTAGGCGTGCTTGCTCAAACAGATCCGCGTTCAGATCTGATGCCTCCTTACCCACGGGTAACGTCAATTCGGCGCGCGTATTTTCAGGAATGCAAATGTCATTGCATGCCAGCCAGTCCATATCTAAATAAATTGTGATTTGATCGGAATCAATTTCAAAGGGCGGTTGCACCGGAACCACAAAATCAGCGTGACCGGAATAGCCGTAATTCATCAGCGTTTGATAGGGCAGACGCTCTGGTGCCGGCCACTGAACGGTGCCAAACTCGACATCCATATCAGCGGTGAAATCAAATGTGCTGGGTGCGCCGGAATCGCCTGGGTTTATCCAATAGGTGTGCCAACCTGTCTGGATCGTCTGACGGATTAGAATGTTAAAAGGCTGACCCGGGACAACCGTATCGGTGCTGCTGTATAGGGTAACCTCTGCATGGTTTTGTGCTCTGTCAGCCACTTGGGCAACAGAGATTGTTGACCAGGTCAACAACATTAAAAAAGTGCTTAGGGTCAGCAGATATGTGCGCATTGATCTTTCCTTTAAATCTTAAGGGCTCTCGTCCCTCAGAGTATCGATGTAATCATATCCGGCAGACGTTAAAGAGCCTGTTACTTTGCCGATAATATTCTTCTGTTTATCTATTATATAGGTTTCAGGTAAACGAAATGTCTGAAAACGGTTTCTTGTGATGTTACCATCCGCATCCTGAATCATAACGATTCCGGGATTATCCTGCAACATTTGGCGCAATTCGGGCGGCAGCACATCATTGGTAAAGGCTTGAATATCGCTCAGCTGCGTATCACCCGATACGAACATTAAATGAACGTTATGCCGATTTGCGGCAAATTCAACCAACTCTGGAAGCTCAATCACGCAGGGCGGGCACCATGTTGCCCAAAAGTTGATTAATATAAAATCCTGATTAAAGAAACTTTCCGGGACGGTCTCACCCTCAATATTTTGCCAGCCAATATCAGGAAGAGGTGTCGGGCTCAGCATCGTAATTTCATCCGGCGGCGTATCAACGCTTAACACTGTTGAGTCAGGTGTATTCAATGTATCCCCTTGATACAGATAAACTGTTGCCAAGGCGATCACAATCAAGATTGAAATCAGAATTAATAAATTACGTTTTAGCATTATGCCCCCTGTATCGGATAGCAAGCCAGACAATCACACCCATATTCAAAATAAGATAAGTGAATAGGCCGAGAAACAAACCTGATGTAAACCCATAAGCATGTAGCCCGACATTCAAAAGATTAACCCCGAACCATGAAAGAGCCACAATCATTCCCGTTCCGGCCAAACACGCCAAGTAAATGACATCATTAAAATGACGGCTGATGCGGCTGTGTAAAGCCCACAAAAGCCAGAGGATAATCAGTAGTGCCCCGTTTTCCTTCGGGTCCCACCCCCAGAAACGCCCCCAGGATTGATCCGCCCAAATCCCGCCTAAAAACGTACCTGTG
>CAXGXG010000093.1:0-6212 GCA_964013525.1 uncultured Alphaproteobacteria bacterium
CATTGGTGGCAACGGAAGGTATTCAAATGGCGCATTTCACCTTTTCCCACGATGAGAGGGCGAATGTCGTCCATGATCAGAGCCAGTCACAGAAATTTGATATGGCTGAATTTCTGAAAAATCGCCCCATCTGCGGGCAGGGGCCCGCCTCATAAACAGACTTGTGAAAAGCGTGGCTCGGCCAAACCGGTTCCGCAAACCCACGTGTGGCCTTGTACGCTAATCCGGTTATAAGACCCGACCTCGACACCGTTTGCCTCGATATCATAGCCAATGTCCGTTTCCACGATCTCAAAAGCAATATTCGGCTTGGCCAATTTTTGAAAATATACAAGCGCACGTTCTGTCCACCCTTTCAGGTCCGTGACGTGCGCCTCTCGGGTTGAGAACAATTCAACCTTGGCAAAATAGGGGCTGTGAAGGCGGTCATATTCAGGTTCAATCCGAAAACATGGCGTGAGGGATACATAAGCCCCGTGGGCAAGCTGGCCGGTCATCAGCATATAAAGCAGCGACTGTTCAGCAGATCCGATCAGATCCCCATAACAGGTTTGATAACCACCATTATGCTGGTCGAACACAGCATCGCGTTCGGGGAAGGTCACTTTCATATATTCAGGGGGAATGACCCACGGGGCATGGACCTGGGTAAAGCCGGCAGTCTTATAATGGCAAAGAGCCGCGGTCAGGTTTTCCCAATTTACGGGTACGTTAAATGTCTTTTGATGGTCTGGCGCCACTTTCAAAGGCCTCTTTCGTACGGTCTTTCATTGTAATCAGGTCATCTATGGTGATAGAGGGATGGTATTTGATAAGGTGTTGTTCCAACGCGCCGATAACATCCGACATCTCAACCAATGCCATAACGGGATTGTTCTGTTCAACCGCATCCAACAATTCTGTAATTTCCTCGACAACTTTGCTGCGTTCACCCAGTTGTCCGCGGGGTATGTCGCGCATATGATAGCCCATGGTTTTATCCCTTAATCGTAATCCACGTTGATAATGATGCCGACCCCACCGATATTGCTGGTGGCAAATGTCGGGTTATAGCCGGGTATCCCTGATGACCCATCCAGTATACCACTAAAATAATAGGTCTTGTTCACATTTCCGCGGGTCAGAACGGGGGTGGCCATGCCGGCACAGGGTGTACCGCCGCCATAATTCTGTGCAGATCTCGTAAATTGAACGTTTGTCAGATTCATCATATTGCCTGCACCGTCTGATAAGGTGGCTGTTGACATGCAATAAATATTTACCTTGCACCCGGAATCGCCGGTGACGGTTACCTGTCCGCCAATTCCGATGCCCGGGCCGGAATAGCCTGCGCCGTAATTGATGTTGCCATTGCTGCCAATGATGACGTTGCCGCTCCCACCCCCTGCGACAGCGTTAATCGTATCAAAATCCATGACATTTGTCGTCAGAGTCATAGGACTCAGCGTGCAGTCCTTGGCCTCGGCCTGGGAGGGGAGAAGAAGAATGCACAAAACCATGGCTGAAGCCAGTACAGTGCAGGCATTCAATAGGGTTTCGCAAAGTCCATGCGTAGGCAAAATATAATTTGGCACATTCTATAATATGCAGAAATTGGTAAAAAAAACCTATAATTTCGTGCGGTTTCACGAAAATGCAGTTAATCCTGAACTTTTTTGACAAATTCAGTCTTCAAACCCATCGCCCCGAAACCGGGCACCTTGCAATCGATATCATGGTCACCCTCAACCAAACGGATGTTTTTCACCTTGGTCCCTACCTTGACCACATCGTTGCTGCCTTTGATTTTTAGATCCTTAATCAGGGTAACGGTGTCACCATCCTGAAGCTCTGTCCCATTGGCATCGCGGTATAAGGGCTTGTCATCTTTGGGTGCGTTCTGCGGCCATTCATGGGCGCATTCCGGACAAATGTACAGAGATTGATCTGCATAGGCATAGGGCGATTGGCACTGTGGGCATGGGGGCAGGGATGACATGATGTGTTCCTTTAGATGGGCTGGCAGGCATTGCAACGATCATACGCCCTAACTGACAAGTATTTCAAGATGTATCAACGGAGTTAGAGAAATGGTGCCGGAGAGGTGATTTACATCAAATTTGCTCAAATAAAAACGCAATAAAAACAATGCACTATATTTTTACTTCACCAACTGTGTATCATTCTGTGTATCAAAACGTGTATCAAAATTAGTCTGATTTTTAGCGCGTTTAAGAGCTAAATCTAGCATGGAATTTTTATTGATTCTACGCTGATATTCATGGTGCAAAGTTTCAAACAAAGGAAGGTACTGTTGATCACCACCGGCGATCAATTTTGACAGGTAATCCAGTCCTTTCTCGATTTGCTTGATAGTATGCATGTTTACGTTTTGTTCTTTATTTCTTCAAATTTTTTTTGGCTTGGATCAGGCTTAACAGAAAAGCTCCAAACGACATTCCGGCGATAAAAACGGCCCCGTAGATTTCATCTTGTGACATTCACCCCTCCTTCATTTTGTTTTGCACTAATAGAAACACGCTTTCCAAATCGCTTTGACTTGGTGGATAGCTTCCGTACGGCTCTACGAAATATTCTGCAACATCATCCCGCGCTATGGATATGTGGGTTTTTTGGTGGTATTTTAGCTTATTGATAAGCATTTTAGCCCTTGGGTCATAAGATCCGCTCTTTTCTACTTCACGCATTATGGTTAGTTCTATGTACTCAATCGCCCGTTCAATCGCGTTTGTCATTTTGTTTCCTCTTTCATTCCAACTTCCACACCTATTAGAACAATCACGTTCTTAATAGCATCTGCCAACGAAACGCGACTGTCATACATAAAACCACCGTCAAAATCATTTCCGGGTTCAGCAAATTTATATTCAGGCGAGTGACTTTGTGTTGCCGCAGTGAAATCACTAGACACATCACACATTCCAATTGTATACCACCAAGTCGGGTAGAGATTGCGGAATAGATGCAAAGCGTTTAAGGCTTCCTGATTGATATTTAGGTTCATTTGTTCACTCATCCCGCCCCTCCAGTTCTTTCAGTTTTTCGAGGGCTTTATATTCATCTTCGAAATATTCATTAAATTGTTTTTCAGACATATGGCTGTGACATTCGTCCCACAGCTCATGCAAAAGATGATCTATAGTTTTAACGGATAGCGAAACAACCTCCCTGATAACCTCATTGTCTGGGCGGGTTAGGGCGGTTGGCTTTATTGTATTTAGGTTACGCCTAAAAACATCAAGTTCTTTATTAGTTAGTGTGGGCGTTTCATAGACTTTTTCTTTTGTATATTGTTTGATGCAATGGGTTTCGTACCAATTGCCCATATCACCAATTGTAAAAAAATCTACTAAATTATCCCAAGCATCCAAAGCCCGTTCTCTTGCGTCTTTATTTGTCATTTTGTTGCTCCTGATTTCGGTTAAATTCCTTCATCCATAAAACTGCGCTTTTACGGTTTTTAAATTCTTTGTCGCTGTAAATATCACCACTGTTATAAAACAACGAAACAATGTGTTTTCCTGTTTGTTCTTGTTTCCAATATTCAGCAAACATTATTCATCCCCTCCTTTTGGCGGTTGGGGTAGGGGCATCCAGTGGGTTGGCATGTTGCCTTGATAAATTGAAGACATCGCCGGAATTACGTATTTTTGAACACCCTTTTCGTCAAACCCTGCTGTGATGGGCTTAAACATATCTTCAATATGGCAAGTTTCTATTGATCCATTTTCAAAATGAATTAAAACAGCATCGTCTTTTAATTCTGGTAAATTATCTTCTCTTATACCCTGCCATTCAGGGGCGCGGGTTTTTGCCTCTTTCCATGCCATTTCTGCCAATTCCTTAGCGGTCAAATCTTCAAAACCGTTTTCGTAATCTGCATACCAATTTTCAAATTCATTTCCCATCGTGTTCACCTCTTGCCTTCCATGCGGATTGCCAACTTTCCCAAGCATTGTCCGTTTCAAAACAATAATAAGAACCATCCGCAAGTTTATAAGGTTTATCGTACTTATTAGGTTGTGAATTAATCCACTCCTCAAAAGCCCTGCGGCATTCATTTTCCTGTGTCATTTTTGAACATATCCTCTGCTTGTTTTGCAAAACTGTCATCGACATCATAAAACCAAAGATATCCCGCATCTAAAAACCAATTTAAATCATCGACTTCATAGTCTTCTATTGGGTTCCTATATTCGCCTGTATCGCATTTATAAAACAGGCAAGCGCCAGACAAGTCGCTGAACACGGCAAAGAAAGCGCTTACCGGCTTATCATCAACAAAACACTTCATCACTCCCCCTTATCCATAAGTTCCAGCAGGTGCGATGCGGCTTTGTACATCTGCGTTTCTTTAAATAGATCGTAATAGTCCAGTTCAGCGTCCAATTCACCCCGATCAATCCCCGCGCCTATGATTTCTTTGGCGATGTAGGGTTTTGTACTTTTATACGGTATAAGCTCGTAAATTAAGTTAGAATCAGGATCGTAAGGATGCGCATAAATCACATCCGGCATTTCGTTTTGTTCTGTCATTCTTTCCTCTCATTCTGGCAGACGCATCAGGACTCGAACCTGAAACCTACGACTTAGAAGGTCGTTGCTCTATCCTGTTGAGCTATGCGTCCTTGTTGTTAGTGGTGGGGGTGCTTGGGATATCCAGCAATCGGAATAGTCGACAATGTTGCCTATTGCCGCACTCACCCCCATAAGCTCTATATAAACCCTTGTCTCTCTCCGTATTTCACCGCGGCATCCTTTGTCTTGTGTCCTGATCTGTATATCTTGCTATCATTGCGCAGTTCAGCCTTGAAACCTTTATCTGAGCAGACCCAAAACCAACACCAAGGCAGCGTGTCATTTGTGATGTTGATTAGCTCCCATTCGCCGGCCGCAATAACAACTGTTTCTCTCTGGCTTAAAGTGCGACCCATTTGCGGTCCTGGTTCATCTCGATAAATCCTAAGCGTTGCAAGCTGAAAAGGTTAGCTGCTTGGATCCACGGGTAGTCCATAAGTTCAGCAGCCTTAATGCCTTTCTTGTTCGATCTGATAAAATCAAATGTCTTAATCAGTGCCGGATCCTTCAAAATTGTCTTTGTCATTTTTACCTCTTACTCGCGAATTGTCCGTTGGATGTGCGTGGCTGTTTAGTCCAGTGCCCGTATTGGGATCGGCATGTTTTCTTCGCATCCAATAACTTTTGCAGCTTTTGGTTTGCACGATAAAATTTGATTTTTTGAAATAGTTCTTTCAGCATTTTTCAGTTCCTTTCGTAGTTCTTTGATGTGCTGCAATAGTGCAGTGATTGTGAAATCTTTCTTAATCAGCTGGCCCTCTAGTGTTTCCAGCGTTTTGTACAGGTCTCTTTTAATTTCTAAGCTATTCATAGTTTTATCCTTTAATGTGACCGGCCTTATTGCTGTCTTTACCGGTACTGGGGTTTGGCGCACTATGCAGATGAAAACACGTGGGTCAGTGCCATGTTGGGGTTAATGTCTTGATTGCAGCATTTGGGTGCATTCTCCAGAGGCTACATGTGTGTAACCTTTTTTTATAAACCAGATGTTTCCAGCAGTGACACCAAAACTTCGAGCGATCACTTCATCATCAACGCCTTGGGCTGCAAGGTTCCGGATATTTTCAGCCTGCTCTCTGGTAAGTTTTGTTGTGGACTTCTTTCTCGAATTTGCTGACATGGTTACCCATTGGCAGTTTTCGGGGCAATAATTTCCATCGTTGTCAATTCTGTCCAGCGAAAGGCCCGGTTCCCACCCGTTAGCCATAGCCCATTTATAAAACCCTTCGATTCCAAGCCATTCATTGCAAATCTTAATCCCCCTTCCACCATACCTTTCGTATTTCGGATGGGTCTGGCGCAAACAACGTCCTTTCATGTTCTGCCATGAATTGTATAGGCCGCTAGACTTGCCATCTTTGCCCATGCAAAGTCCGGTTTTATACCTAGGGTTATTTTTTCCTTTTAAACTCGCCATTTTTTACTTCCTTTAAATTGTTACTGCACGTTTTTAATGAGGTTTCATGCGCCTCTTAGTTAAAAGGAATTTCGTCCTCGAAGTTATCCATCGAAGGTGAGGGGGCCTGTTGTGAACCATCGGGGTTGTTCGCCCCCTCGTTCGCTTCGGAGCGGTTGTTGAGCATAACAAGCTCACTTCCACGGATTTCTGTTGTGTATTTGTCCTGACCGGATGC
>CAXGXG010000094.1:0-6202 GCA_964013525.1 uncultured Alphaproteobacteria bacterium
TTTCAAGCCTGTTATGATTTATAACCTATTACAATCCATCCGTTTGATTGCCGACGGTGCTGTCAGCTTTACAGATAATTGCGTTGTCGGTATTGAAGCCAATCGTAAAAACATTGAAGACAACCTGTACGGTAGCCTTATGCTCGTCACGTCTTTGAACCCGCACATCGGCTATGACAACGCGGCCAAAATTGCCAAGAAAGCATATAACGATGGGACAAGCCTGAAAGAGGCTGCAATCGCGCTTGATATTCTGAGCGCGGAACAATTTGATGATTGGGTTGACCCGGCGGCAATGATTGGCCCACGTGACTGAGCAAAACAATAGCATAATAAAACGCTCCGTAACGATTGCCGGGCATTCGACAAGCGTGTCTTTGGAAGCACCCTTTTGGGATGAACTGAAAACACTTGCACAGACGCGCGGAATATCCGTCAATCAGCTGGTAACAGAAGTTGATCAGAATAACCCTGACAATTTATCAAGTGCATTGCGTTGCTATGTGTTAAGAGCCTGTAAAGGGTTTTGACATAAAATAGGCCCTATGAGGGATATGTTTAAAAACCTGGCCTTGTGTGGAGCCATTAAAAAATGCCTGCCTGCCTTACTAACGCTAAGTATAGGGGCATTGGCCGGCGTGACGGGCGGACAGGCCATAAATGGCGTCCTTGACTATTCCAGTGAGAATAATTTGTATGAAGAAACCATTGAAGCTGTGGACTCCAACAGCTTTTGGCTCGATGATCTTGACCGTCAAAACCTGCAATGGTTCAAAGATGCACAGCAAGAAGACTTCTTTTTACCACCTCCTGAGCAAATCGATCTGCAGGACCTGACAGATGAATATAAATTCATCCACACCTACGGAAATTCCCTTCGCGATAATTTTGAAAAAATGCGCGTTGTTATGCGCAGCAAAGCTGAAAGTGGTTTTTATTCCAAATATGAGCTGGCAGCAGAAGCTGTGCGCTTCTCCAACGACCTAAGCCGCGAACATTACATTCTGGATGATGACAATCCGGATACGACTGAGACACGCTTTGAAACCATGCAGGAAGTTTTGGAACAAGGACAAAACGACTGTGACGGCTTGGCCTTGCTAACACACCAGCTTCTTTTGGATGCAGGTTTTCCTGAAGAGGAATTATACTTTGCCATTATTCACAGCAAATCTGATCCTAATTTCGGTCACGCATTAACAGCCTGGATGGGCGAAGGGTCAAATGACCCCCTTTTCATAGATTCCACGAACGTTTATACAGAACCGGTTTTTCTGTCCGAGGATGATGACATCAAATTGCACTCTCTTCGACAAGATGGAAAAATTTTAAAACAACAGCAAAGCTTTTCATTTCAGAATGTGTTCAATCATTTCACTGGCCGTTTTACACAACAGCAGGCTCAGCAGGTTCAAATTTCATCTCTTGGTGGGCCCTTACAGGGTGTGGATACGCGCATTCGCAGACATGATGCGACGCCCCTGCCAGCGATTACACCAATGACTGCGGAAACACTTCCATGGGATCTTGAACTTCCGGACAATATTCATTTTGATGAAGCCTTTGCGATATCACGTTCACGCATGAATTGGATGTATCGCAATGCCAAGGAATACAACGCTTTGAATGATCCTGACAGTATACAAATGCGGCTTGACCTTGCAAGTGGGGAGATTGGCCAGATTTTGCGGCATCTGAACGATAACAGCAAGCAAGAGAATGTTTTTAACAACATAGCCCAAAAAATGGACCGTGTCCGGCGCGCGATCATGCTTCGTCAGTTGGTAATAGATTTAGGCTTTGATGCGGAAGATATTTATATCACACATTTGCGCTCGCAAAAGCCGACACAGTTTGAAAGCACATATGCCATATATGTGAAAGTTGATAACGGTCCGGATCAATTCCTGAGCGCAGGTGCGCAAATCTATCATGACGAGTATAAAACAACGACATCTATAGTAGACGCCGATATTTTGAAATATTACGATGTCGGCGAAATGACGAATGGAACAAAGAATATTTCAACACAAATTACTTATAATTTTCGCAGTCCATTGGCTAAGCCAAGTTTTCAGCCAAGTTAAATTAGTGGCTGTCCAGATGCTTGTCTTTTACAAAAGTGCCCAGCACATCATTTAGGAATACAGTTGTGAATGCGATGATAATAAATCCGATAATAGCTAGCGGATAATATCCAAACCCCAACAAAAGCCCCAATCCACCGGCGCCCCATATACAGGCCCCAGTTGTTGTTCCAATAATATGATCGTCTTCTTTTTTCATGATGGCGCCTGCACCCAAAAACCCGATACCGGTTAAAACGCCGGATATGATTTTGCCAACATCCAACGTTTTAATTTCGTCTTTCAAAAAACCCTGCATCTCAATCGACATCAATGCCAAAAGGCAAGTTGTGACACAAACAATGATGTAGACGCGGTATCCCAAAGGCTTGCCTTCCTTGGAACGGTTGTAACCCAATACAAAGCCGAACAGACATGCCAATCCCATACGAATAAACAGTTCAGGATAAGAAATGGTATTTAACTCAAAGAAACGCTCAAACATCAAATAACTCCTTATAAACAACCTTTGCAGCCTTTTCACTGGGTTTCAAACCGCCCGAGGGGGTAATATGTTGCATTAATTTTTGAAACTTTTGTTTTTGCATTTCCGTGAACGTCGGATTGCTTAGATAACAATCCATAACATTGACCAGATTTTCCAACTTTGCATCACCCAAAAGGAATTCCGGCATCACTTCTTCCTGCAGGATAATATTCGGCAATGAAACATAGTCTGTCTTTACTAACCATTTCGCAATCCACCCTGTAATGGTGTTCATACGATAGGCAATTACTGAGGGAACATTTGCAAGCGCCAGTTCAAGCGCAACCGTCCCTGATGCCGCCAAAGCCAATTCCGCCGCAGCAAAGGCATTCTTTTTGGCGCTCGGGTTGTCAGTTACAATGATATCGCAACCAAAACCGGATGCACCCGCCTCTATGCCCTCTTTCAGATTGGGTAGCGTCGGTATGACGAAGATCAAGTTTTCATACATGGCGGAAAGGCTTTCTGCGGTTCTTGCAAAAAGATCCAAGTGCTTCTTTATTTCCCCGCCACGACTGCCAGGCAGCAAAAGAACCACACGCTGGTCCGTAGAAATGTCAAACATTTCACGCAAATGCTGCTCGTCACCTCTAAGCGCATCTTCCGTCATAGAGTGCCCGACAAAGTCAGCGGCCAGCCCCTCTTTTTCAAAATACGGTGGCTCAAAAGGAAGCAGACAAAGGACACGATCCAAGAATTCGGCAATTTTCCTTGCACGTTTCGGTCGCCATGCCCACACGGATGGCGCCACATAATGAACAAGTCTTCCTTTAAAGCCTTTACGGCGCAGGCGCTTCATGACGCGAAACGAAAAGTCAGGTGCATCAATTGTGATCACCATATCCGGTTGAGTTCTAAGGATATGTTTTACCGTTTCATCAATACGTCCCAGCAAAAGCGGTAGCTTGGGCAGGACCTCGGCCACGCCCATGACAGATAAATCTTCCATTGGAAACAGGCTCTGAATTCCGTGGCGTTTCATACTTTCACCGCCAATACCGCTAAAGCGTAAGGCGCTATCTATAGTCTTTAACGATTGGATAAGGCGCCCGCCCAGCAGGTCACCGGATTCTTCACCTGCAATAACAAAGATATGCTTGGCTGAATCATTCATGGACATCATCCGCATGAAAACCGACAATAAAAACCCCTGCGGCTTCGGCCGCCGCAACGGTTTCTGACATATTCAGGATTTGGGAGCGTTCGGCCTCAAGCGCAATGCCTTTTAAGCCCGCCTTTTTTATCTCTTCAATAGTTTGCTCGCCAATCGTCGGCACATCAAGGGCCATATCCTGCCCTGCTTTGGCGCGTTTGACTAAAACGCCGCTTTCCCCTTTGCGTTTATGATTGCCTGCACGCTCTATCAATGCGGTGGTCCCTTCAATGGCTTCAATACCCAGTACCATCCCTTGTTGAACCACACAGGATTGACCGATATCAAATGGGGATATGGTTTCCAGAATTGCAGCACCATAACGGATATCAGACCAATCTGCGGCATTCGGCTGGTCGTTTGTCAAAGCGCCGTTTGGCGTGAGTAATCCGGGCAGAATATCCTGTGCGCCAAGGATCAGGAACCCCTCACCCTCTAACTCTTGACGAATGGCGCGCAACAGGCGATCGTCACCCGCAGCCCCCAATCCGAGCCGTGTAAAAAAGCGTGCTGTACGCAGATCAGGACGCAAGTCCAAAAGCCCCGGCCTTTGAATGTGGCCGGCGAACACAATATGGGTACAGCCGTTTTTCTTAAGAAGGTCTATGGATTTTTGGGTCTGACCCAGCCGGACGGTATCCGATAACACATCGATGTCTGCCGGCAGATCAGATTGCCCCTTAAACAATAAGGCATAACAATCAACATCGTTTGTTAGGCAAAATTCAATAATGTCTTTCGGCAAATCCCCACGTCCGGCCAAAACACCTAAACGTCCGCCGTTTAAAGACATCACTTGCGATCCATGATCATCGCTGTCAGCGTGGCTTCAGCGTGGATCTTGTCCTCTACACGTGCTTCGCAACGTAATTTCCATACATTACGGCGGTTTTGGATTTTCTTTACATGCAACTTCAGCTGATCACCGGGCACGACAGGCTTGCGAAACTTTGTATCGTCAATCGCCATAAAATAGACAAGCTTGCCAGCAGAATCCTGGCCATCACTATCGACCACCATCAATGCACAGGTTTGTGCAAGGGCTTCTATAATCAGTACACCCGGCATAACAGGAGCGCCGGGAAAATGGCCATTAAAGAAATCCTCGTTAATCGTTACATTTTTCAGTGCAACAGCAGACTCACCAGGCTCAACATCCAAAACGCGATCTACCAGCAAAAGTGGATAGCGGTGTGGGATCATGCCCATGATTTCTTCAGCTTGAATAATTCTCTCTGCCATAATTAATCTCCTTTTTTTGAAACCATGCGTTTTAACATGGCCACTTGTCTCATAAATTTCTTTAACGGCAATGCGGGTGATCCCATGTATTCACCGGGCTCGTCAATGTTGCGCATAATGCCCGACTGGGCTGCAATCTTGACACCGGATGCAATTTTCAGATGTCCCGCCAAGCCTGCCTGCCCACCTGTAATAACAAAATCGCCAAGCTGCGTACTGCCGGAGATTCCCGTTTGCGAAACAATAACGCACATTTTTCCTGTTTCAACGTTGTGTCCCAGTTGAACCAGATTATCAATACGTGTGCCTGCACCGACTACGGTATCTTTCAGACTGCCACGGTCAATAGTGGTATTCGCACCGATATCGACCCCGTCTTCCAAAATGACGCGACCCAATTGCGGCACATCCACAAATCCCGTTGGTGACATTGCAAAACCAAAGCCCGGTTGACCGATACGAACACCGGGTGCAATTTTAACCCCATTTCCAATTTTGGCATGGCTGATGGTTACATTTGCAGCAATACGGCATTGCTGTCCGATTTCAACATTATCAGAAATGACCGTATTCGCATCAATGATGGATCCATCGCCAATCTTGGCATTTGATTTGATAACAACGCCTGGGCCGATGCTAACCCCGTTGCCTATTGTCGCGCTGTCGTCAATCTGTGCGGACGTGTGAATGTTTTGGTCGCCAACAGGTAGCGGGTAGAAAGCCTGCGCTGTTTTGGCATACGCCATGTACGGACTGTCTGTGATCAGGCAGATCATCCCCTCAGGGGCATGCTCGGACATATCTTGTGAGACAAAACATGCACCTGCCTTGCTGGATTTGAACTGATCAATGTATTTTTTATTCTCTAAGAACGAGATATCCGACGGTCCCGCCTCGTCAAGAGGCGCGACGTTGCTTATGGAGACATCCCCACCGTTATCAGCGCTCAGTTTTGCCTTTGCCAATTCAGCGATTTGATTGAGGCTCAGGGCATCATGCGCTTTTTCAAAGAACTGTGGGTCAATCATGATCTGACTTTTTTAGTTTTTTGGAACGGACCAATCGATACTGATATTTGAAATGCGTTTATCAAGCGCCGCAATCACAGCATCTGTAATATCGAACGCAGGCTGTGCGATGATAACGTTTTCTTGGCTGAGAACCATGGTAAAGCCACGGTCTTTGGCAACAACT
>CAXGXG010000095.1:0-6119 GCA_964013525.1 uncultured Alphaproteobacteria bacterium
TCCATGTCTTTTAAATCTTTGATGATGTGGCTGCGGGCCTCAATTGATTGTGTGCCTTCGTATTTTTGCGCCAAGGATGTCATTTTACCGTGGCGATCAATCGCAATACGGGTATCAAGTTTGTCTTCTTTCCATTTTTTAACATCTTCGCCGTCACCAAATGTACAGACCATCATCAGGCCTGTTCCGAATTCGGGATCGACATCTTCGGATGTTTTGATCGGCACCTCGTGACCAAACATCGGCACAATGGCCTTTTGATCTTTCAGGTGTGCATAGCGATCATCCGATGGCTTAAAATACAAGGCCACACAAGCAGGGATCAATTCCGGACGCGTGGTGGAAATAACCAACGGTGTTCCGTCAACGGCACTGAATTGAATGTCAAACATCTTTCCCTTGCGGTCCAATGTCTCTAAATCCGCTTGTGCCAAGGCGGAATCCAATTGCGTGTCCCACAGTACCGGCTCGTCAGAACGGTAAACCAAACCCTTGTTATAAAGGTCCATGAAAGACATCTGTGCCGTTTTGCGGCAATGTTCATTAATGGTTGAATATTTCAGGTTCCAGTCAACGGAAAGGCCGAGGTCTTTCCAAAGGTCTTCGTAAACGGCGCCACCTTTGCGGGTTTCTTCCAAACACAGTTTGCGGAAATCTTCACGGCTGATTTTCTTCTTGTTAACGTTATGGGTTTTCTCAACATACCGTTCAGTGGGCAAGCCATTGTCATCAAAACCCATGGGATAGAAGATGTTATAACCCTGCATGCGTTTGTAACGCACCATGAATTCTGCCTGAGAATAAGACATGGCGTGGCCAACGTGCAAATGCGCAGCCGACACGTACGGTGGCGGGGTATCGATTGAGAAAACCTCACGCTCTGTGTCATCCGGATCATAGTTATAGATTCCGGTATCTTCCCACAGGGTGCGGCTTTCTTTTTCAATTTCTTCGTGGTCGTAACCACCACCATCAATAACTTTAATTGCCATGTCTGCTGCCCTCGTTCATTATCTTTGTTGGTAATATACACAGAATCAAACGCAAATATAAGGGTTTTTATGAAGCAGATACAGCCACCGCACAGCTTTGACAATATAGGCAAACAGCCGGTTATCTTTTTGGCAGGTTCCATTGATATGGGCAGTGCCATCGATTGGCAGGCGGAAATTGTTACCCGCATGGCTGATCAGGATGTCACGATTTTAAATCCGCGCCGTGATGATTGGGACAGTTCGTGGGAACAGACAATAGAACACCCACAGTTTCGCGAGCAGGTGGAATGGGAGTTAAAGGGTTTGGAGCGTGCTGACAAAATCCTGATGTATTTTGCCCCGGGAACCAAAGCGCCGATCACATTGCTGGAGATGGGTCTATTCGCGCGCAGTCATCCTGACAAGCTGATCGTCTGCTGCCCTGAAGGTTTTTGGCGCAAGGGGAATGTTGATATTGTCTGCAAAATGTATGGCGTCCGCCAAGTTGACACGCTGGATGAATTGATAAAAGCCGTATAAAGAAACGCCCCGCCTCCGGGGGAATGGGGCAGGGCGCTCTGTTCGTAAAGGGTTAAAACTCAGCGTTTAGGCGGCTTTTTTCTTTTTGCCCAAAAGCTTTTTACTGCCAGCCGCATTTTCGATTTCAATCGTGCGGGGTTTCATGCGCTCCGGCAATTCACGGACCAAATCAATGTAGAGCATACCTTTTTCCATGCGTGCACTGTCTACACGGATGTAATCGGCCAACTGGAAGTGACGCTCAAAATTGCGTGATGCAATTCCGCGGTGCAGATAGGTTTTTTCCCCATCTAGCTTTTCATCCTGCGGCAACGATTTAACAATCAATTTGTTGTCTTTGGCCGTGATCTCAAGGTCTTCTTCACCAAATCCCGCGACAGCAATCGCGATCTCGTAGTGATTTTCGTCCTCTTTCAAAATGTTATAAGGTGGATAGTTGGCTTCCCCTGTACCCATGGAGTTTTCCAAGAGGCGTGTCATTCGGTCGAAACCGACAGTTGAACGCAATAGGGGTGTAAGATCAAAATTTGTCATTTGATATCCTTTCTTTTAAGCAATATCGAACGGCTGAAAAACCAGCCTATGTTAATGGGGCAATACCACCATGGTCATTGTCCCAAGTCTATGTGTGACCCGCTTGGCGGCGTCACAACAATTATATATTTTTTGAAATATTTTTTTCAAGAGGAAACCGCATAAAAATATTTGACATAATTGGGAAATATTTGATATCTTTTTGGGGATGTAATTACCCACTCCCAACCTTACGGGCGCGCGCATGACCTCTGTAGAGGATGATGATGACAAAACAGCTATGGACCTCGCCATCGATCGAATGGTGCGGGACAGCCATAAATACGCCTTCGCCAAGGCACATTGGCTCCCCAAAATTATAGGGGTCATCAAAACGCAAAAAGCCCCCGAACATTACAGCGTCTTTAAAACTTATGAACTGCCGTGGGTGGCTGATGCGGTTGAACGCCTGATTCACAAGGATGATACGACCCGCAATGCTGATGAGAATATGTTTTTCAAAACATTTGCCGCCTGGTCAGATCCGACCGTAGACCGCAAAGCGGGCAAGGAATGCAAATACCTGAATTGGATTTGTAAAAACTGGGTGGATACGCCGACAACATGGGAGGGTCTGGACCTTATCCGCGAAACTTTGTTCTACTTTGATCAGATGTCCGGACGCTTGCACAAGGCGGGTCTACCCAATCAAATTGACCAGGTGTCAGGTTTTGATCACCTCTCAGAAATTATGATGCCATGCATCTCCGAACGCTTGCAGCGTCAGGCCCAGTCGACGACCCTTTATAGTGGGCCGGAAGGTAAGATTATTGTCCCGCATACGATGGATGCCGCAAAACACATAGGGATGCAAACGAAATGGTGTGTTTCTGCCCGCAAAGCCAAAAACTACTTTGATATTTATAATCCCGATGGTCCCATTATTATGTACTTGCCACAAGCGACTGATCGCGATCAAGAGGGCTTTCCAAAATACACATCTTTTAAATTTGCCGCGACCTGCGCTGAACTGCGGGACGAGCTGGATAAAGAAAAAGCGGTTCTGCCGGAGACACTGCGCAGATTAGCCGCGGCGGTCACAGGTGATGAAGCCACCTATCTGAATGCATATGGTAAGCGCGAACAGATTTTAGCAAGTCGATCTCAAATGCCGGAAGCGAAAACGCCCAAAGCAAGCCGAATTATCGGGCCGTATTTTGATTTTTACAGAAAATATTATTTTGATGAGGTTCTTGACCGAAAAACGGAAATTCCCGAAGACTATTGGAAGGACCCTGATTTCTTTACCCTGTTTTCAGGCCATGAACAGGCGCGGGAGAAGTTTCCGCCCGAATTTTTTGCGGATCCGAAACTGGCAATTCAGATGCTTGAGGATTTTCACATCAGTGACCTGAAGGGATTCGACCAATCTGTTCGGGAAAATCAGGACGTTATCCATGCCTATCTGACGCGCAACCCCCGCAATCTTGATAGGCTGCCTTCAAAGCTTGCTGACGAGGGCGCAAATATATCATTTGCGCGCGAATTGGTTTTAAAGCAAGCGCATGAGAAAAGGTTTTTAAAAGCCGGCCTGGATATCCCCTCCGTTTTGTCTTCTAATCGTACATTTGCTGAGGAATGCGTGGCGCTGAACCCTTACTATCTGGCGTCGTTTGACTGGCAATTCGGCGGCGATATGGACCTGGTTTTGTCTGCCTTGTCTCAGAAATGGGATGCTGAGGATAATATGGGTATTCACGATGACCTTTTAGCTCTTCGTCAGGCGCAGGCCCAGGATCCTGATATCCTTTTAAAGGCCGTTTCAGATCTGCGAGCAGGTAAAACACCCGAAACGCCAGCAGAAGAGATGGCGTTTAAAACCATTACAAATGGCTATGGCCTTTCACCACACCTGGTCCCAGTTGATCTGATGGCAAATATTAACGAATATGTCCGACCGGCGATAGAGATTGCCATACAACGTGGCTACGGTGAAAACTTGCGCACACACTTACGCTTTGTCCCGAAATTTCAGGGGCGCGCGGATGCGGTTATTTGTCCAAAACGGGCGCTTTTCAGCTTACAATCACAAGAGCGCAGACAGAAAAAAGCCGCCACAGTCAAACTGTCGCGGCCGTAATTCTGTTGAGCGAATAAAATTCGGATTAGATACCGAAATCGCCGAAACGGTTTTTAAAGTCAGAAACCTTACCACGGTCTTTCAAACGTGCCGGGCCACCTGTCCATGCAGGGTGGTTTGTTGGATCTGTTTCCAATTTCATCTCGTCACCTTCTTTGCCCCATGTGCTGCGGGTTTCAAAGGATGTACCATCGTTCATCGTAATCTTGATTGTGTGGTACTCAGGATGCGTGTTTGCTTTCATCTTAAGGCTCCTAAAATTCAATAATTCAAAATGGGTTATAACGGCTTTCCCGGCAGAGTTCAAGCCCGAATCAGGTTTTTATAGCATTTTTTTAATTGCTGCGCGCTTTTGCGATCAGGGCTTCGAACAGTTTTCTGTGGCCGGGCTCACCCTTGTCATCAGAAATGAACATCTCGGGATGCCATTGTACCCCAACAGCAAAATCATATTCGGGAACTTCAATGCCTTGTATAACACCATCCTCTGCAATGGCGACTATTTTGATGCGCTTGCCGGCTTCAACCACGGCTTCCTTATGTGCCGAATTCACCCGCATAGAGGTTTCGCCTGTGATCTTTGCAAGCCGGCTGTCGGGTTCGATATCAACACGATAGGCAAACCCGTCTGATGATGTGCCGTTTTTATGATCAATATCTGTATCAAAATAACTGTGCAAATCAGGGACCATTTTGGCGCCGAATGCGGCCGACATCACCTGCATCCCGCCACAGATCGCAAGGACGGGCTTGCCTGCTTCTAAAACCTTGCGGATCAATTCAATCTCGTATTCCGCGCGGGGGGAGGGATCATATGTGGTTTCCATACCTTCCAGATACCATTCAGGAGGGGACGCATAATTGCCACCCGGACACAAAAGCCCATCAATGCGGTCGATGTGATCTTTCATGTTTTCACGGTCGTATGGTAGCCCCATTGGCAAACCACCACAGGCTGATACCGCATCAAAATAATCCTGACGAACGGCATAGTGCGGGCGCTTTGAAAAGCTGCCATTTTCCTGCCAATCCAGCAAAAGGCCGATTACGGGTTTATTCATTTTGCTATCCTCTCTTAAAATCTTTCCAGAAGTCTTTCAAAATAGTCTTCGGCCAATGGGGCATCCTGTACGCCATCGGAACGTTCAATAATCTGGTCGCGAATATCCTGAATACGGCGGCGCTTTTCCTCATCTGACAGCTCGACCCCGCCTGTTTGGCCTTCACCTTCGGACGCGGCACGTCCGAACGGGTCACGCGGGCCCTGTCGCTTGCCACCGCTACGGGATCCGCTTGGCTGCAGGCGAAATGAAATGACCGGACCCATCGATTGCATCAGTTGCTGCATAGCCTGCTCGGCCCCCTGGTTCAGAATTTCGATTGCGCGTTCCTGATGGCCGATGGCAGAAACAATATCGTTTGCTTCCATCGTATCCTCAGCCTGGCGCATTTCATCCATCGCCTCATTTATAAATTCCGTTTTGTCCGGCATGAAGGCGGATAAACTTTGATAAATCTTATCAAGGTCACGACGAATATTGTTTTGCGGAATGGCAAGGGGGCTGATAACAACCTCTGGAGCCGCAGGCGCGTCGTTGCCCTGTGTGCCGGGCGACTGAAGATTGCCACTTGGCAATTCAAAACTGTCGTAAAGGCGATTCTCCTGTAAGAAACGTTCAAACGGGTTTTCAGGGTTCAGGGCGGGTTTGGGGCGCAGGTCAATCGTTTCACCCAATAACAGTTCCTGACGTTCGATAATCTCTTTCAAGGCGCCGGCATCGGCCATGGCCTGCATCATTTCTTTAGTCATCGGTTGAAAGTTTGTGTTTTTCAACTGCTCAACCATTTCATCAAGCTGGCGGAGCGCATCTGCGATTTCTTCACGCGTACCATTTTGAAGGGTTTCCATCAATTCCTGCGCCGCTTGTTCCTGCGCCGGGTTTTCCAGCTGA
>CAXGXG010000096.1:0-6098 GCA_964013525.1 uncultured Alphaproteobacteria bacterium
TTGTATATTGATAGTAATGGTAGTGCGAAGGACGTACAAAATCAACGGACTTCAAGGATTGATACGTAAATATTTCGCTGGGCCCCGCCACTTTCTTTTAAACAAAAGGCGCGCTGTCCCGGCAGCGCAGGATCATCCCCACTGCCCAGCCATTGATCCCGCGCCGAAAAGGTGCCATCAAAATCCGCATCCGCGAATTCCGCGCCGCTTTCAGTCCCGTAAATGGTACGTACGCCAGTGCGATTAAAATTCATTTGTCGGCAAACATCATCTGTCAAATTGTATAGAACCAGTGATATTTCACAGCCATCGCAGGGTGGAGAGGTTGATGTATCATTACCCAGATCGACGACCTGAATACCCGCATGCTCCTGCCAAAACTCTTCATAAGCGGCTGTCAGGTTTTTGCGCGCCTCGACCGGAATTTTAACCTGACTAATGCCCCCGCCATTTTCGTGATAGATGCTGCAACGCCCGGATTCTGGGCTGTTGGTGTTGTATGCGGCATCTGCAATAGGGCTGAAGTTGATTTCCTCAACACTGCAATTGTTGGCAAAGCGCAGCATGTTGTACGCATTTTTTATTTCCGTTTCCTCATCATCCAGTTGGGTCACCAAAACGCGCGCACGGTCCTCGGTCACTTCGCGGCTGTCATCCAGAAATGACATGACCGTTTCCGCCAAAAGAGCAGAGAGCAAAATCCCCGCAAGAATGATAAGAAGCACATTACCATTTGCATTTCTGCAACGGCTTGATGCCACACCATTTTTATTCCTGATGAAAAAGCGCATATTCATCGTACCTTTCCTGTATGCGGCCATAATGATCGGCCTGAAAATCTTCTGCGCGGCTACTCCACTGTGGGTTTCCGTCCTTTTCAATCAAAACAGCGCGCACCCCTTCGTAAAAGTCAGGCTGCCTGACAAAATATTGGGCCAGACGAAATTCATTTTCCAATACGGTGGCTACATCTTTCCCGCGCGCCCAATCCATGTGCTGGAGTGTCAAAACCATACTTTCCGGACAGGCAGATTGCATGGATTCCAGTGCCTGTAATGCAAACTGGTCATCGCTTGCAGCTTGCAAGTTTTGAAGAATGCTTGGAACATTATCGGCATCAAAATAGCTTTCGGCTTTTTTGTGCACATCAGCCGAAGACATTCCCTCAGGCATTTGTTTGGAATCAGGTGGTTCACAATAGGTTGCCAATTGAGATTTTAAAATGCTGATCGCCTCAGAACGGCGCCAGTCGGATTGGAGAAGTGTTTTGTAAAGCGCCTGGATACCGCGGCTTTCGATATAGTGAGTGGCAAGACCCAATCCATGCATCATCTGACCGGAAATCCGCGCCCCGGTCAAAAGCAACCAAAGCGCTGTCGGGCGGGGAAGTTTGTTAAAAATATAACCACTACCGACATCCGGGAAAAAGCCAATAAAGACCTCCGGCATTGCAAATTTGACAGCATTGCTGACAACCGTAAAGTCACCGTGAAGCGCAAGCCCTGCCCCGCCGCCCATACAAATGCCATCAATCAGAGAAATTATACATTTTGGATAATCTGCAATCTCATGGTTCAGATTATATTCCTCGTAAAACATTTCGTAACAAAGGTTATCGGACAAAATATTAGCATCGTAAAAATCCGTATTTTTTGCAGCCATCGCAACGGATTTGACATCACCGCCTGCGCAAAAGGCCTTTTCATTTTCGGATGTGAACATTACCGCCTTAATATCATCATCATCGCGCATGTCACTCAATACTGTACGAATGTCTTTGATCATATCCAGCGACAATGCATTTAGGGCCTGTGGACGTGCCAGCGTAATGACAGCAAGCCCCTTGTGTACCTTTATTTGAATTTCACTCATGATGTGATGATCCCCGAATTGTCTGCATGAAGCATGACAGTCTGTTTTTAAAAAATCAATAAACTTCAATATTATCTTTACATAAGCGTGTGGCATAGTTATGTTTTAAGCTCAATCAGAGACAAAAATGACAGATAAAACGCTTACGATACTGAAGGTTCAGGATCTTAATCATTTTTTTAAAAATGTTGATCTTGATAACTTCATCAAAAATCAGGACTTTTACCTGAACCAACCCTATATCGACGTTGATATCAATTCTGAAGAATTTAAAGACTATCTGACCGAGCTTTTGAAAATTGGCCGCGGTGATCTGTTCCGTCATTTCGCAGATACCACCGAAAAACGAACCCACAACAAATTGAACCTTTATTACGCCATTAAATCCCGTGACCCGCAAACCGTCAAAGCATTGATGGTCGATGACGTTTACGAGGTTTATGCTGCCTTGAGCCGGGATGAGCGTAGTAAACTGGTGCGCTACACCCTGCGCGAGCTGATTAAAATGGATTTGGATCTGGCCGCACAGTTGATGCGCGACTATCACAGGCACGGGGTTTCAGATAAAGTTTATACGGATATTGATTGGGGTTATATTGCCAAGGCCCAAAATTTAAACTTCATCAAAGCCTATCACGATTGCGGAAATACGTTTGGCGATGCCTACCGCGAAGAGACAATTTTTCAGGCCGCGCGCCAGAACCGAATGGATGTGATGGATTATTTTGCCAGCCGAATGGAAAAACCGCTGGCAAACTGTTCGCCCCATCAAAATTTGGTTTTCGATATATTGGTTGCCGACAATGTGGATTGTTATAAGCGTCTATACGAATTCGGTTATGACCCGAAATTGGAAGAAGGTTTTAAAGATCACATGCTGCGTTCCGCCCGTTCTGTTGAGATGGCAGAATTTATGCGATCAGTCGGCTATAAAATGCCAGACGATAAATCCGGTTTTACCGCAACACGCAAAACGGCACATTTTGATAGCTAC
Organism: uncultured Alphaproteobacteria bacterium; assembly: GCA_964013525.1. Taxonomy (GTDB): domain Bacteria; phylum Pseudomonadota; class Alphaproteobacteria; order Micavibrionales; family CSBR16-224; genus CATLPD01. Next base: position 2,867 of record CAXGXG010000096.1, read on the forward strand.
CTCAATCGATACTATCTGTACCAGGACATTTGCGGCCGCAAAGATAACGTAACAAACCAAGATTTAAAAGCCCTTGCCGGACAGGATCTGGCTGTCCTGCGCAAGCCGCAAACCCTGCCCTCGGGCATGAAAGGGCGCGGGATAACTTTGGCAACACTTGCGGGTGCTTTTAACATTGTTGCACAAGCGGCCAAGCGCCACCATCATCCGGCACCTTTTGATATGCGTGACCTGTTTTGTTATGACGATAAATTAAAATTCAAACCTTTTGATGTTTTGATGGCGCGCGATGAGGGCCACCACCTGTTTAAACCCGACCTTTGGGGGTTTGATAAGGAAAAAGTCAATTATGTTTGGAAACTGATTCCGGCGGAAAAGAAACAACGTTATAAAGCCGATCACCAGAATGCGTTGAAAATCATAAATGCGCGTTCCGCCCATCAGAACCGTGGAAAAACATCGCAGTCACGCGGTATCCGCAGACGCCCGAAGCCCTAGAATCAAATAATCTCTAGACTAATCCCTGATGCTGCATCCGTTATCATCTTGGATGATGCGAAAGCCATAATCATGGTCAGGGCATAAACGAAAACGAGCGTCCACAATGTATCCTTGGGAATCCAGACGTCACCTTTTTCCTTAAGGCGGCTTCGGGTCGAACTGTAATGCCAGTTGTAACATTCCAGTTCCCAAAAGGCCAAAGTCAGGCTGACCCCGCCCGCCGAGGCAAAAAAGTGCCAGGAAAAAACCAGAAAGACAGTCGGGATATCTGACCCTGCTAGAATAAACAAGAATGGCATAGCCATCCACAAGGCAAAGATACTGACCGATATTAATGAACGCCGTGTCCAGCGCATCAAACGACGCAGATTGTTCGCGCGCCGGATCGCCACAGAACCATGCACAAAACGCTGATTAATCTTTTGCCACATTGCAATGGTTACCCCCATCAGAATGATGGCCAGGATATCAATTGAAATGCGTTCCACCTTGCCACAAACGCCTGCTGTGCAAATAAAAGTCTCTGCTAGATTGCGAAGGTCGATCAAAACAATTTTGGCGGCGCCCAGCAAACCCGTCAGCATGGCCGCGCGGCGCAAACGCTGCCGTTGGCGCAACAGCCCCCGGCGCATCATAAATGCCGCCGCCGCTATCAATGCAGGTCCGATAGCATAAGTTAAAAAGCTGAGGAAACTGGTGCAAAAGTGCCAGCAGACCAAAAACATAGACAGTTATTCCTTCATTCTGATTCCAGATTGAACTATTGAAAGTTTTTAAGTCTTTCAATCACGGCCGGATCAGCCCAATCCATAGGGCGATCATATTGGGCGATCATCTGAGCGTCTTCGTTAAAAACGTAAGTTACAGGAAAACTGCTGAGGTTGAAATTCTGCATGAACTGATTGTCCGTATCCATATATGCGGGCAGGATATCCGCATTATTTTCAAACAGAAAATCACGAATATCCTCAAAATCTTGCTGACTGTCCATGGAAACTGCGATCACCTGAATGGGGGCATTGTCATCAATCATTCTTTGCTTCAGCGCAGCCAATGTCGGCAGCTCCTCAACACATGGAGCGCACCAGGTCGCCCACAGGTTCACGACCAGCTTGGAACCCATAAACTGGTTCAGACGCACGGGCTCATCCGGACTTGCGTAAAATGTAATCTCTGGCACGTCTAAGGGTGGATTATAAAGCGTCCAGGCGCCTTGAATGTCCCTACCATCTTGAAGATTGTCCTCGGTTACACCTGCCTGCATTTCGGGCGCATTCACAGCATTTTCGGCGTTTGTAGCTTGCTCTCTTTTTGCCACCTCTCGCATACTGGTTACACCCAGCTCAACAGGTGTGCTTTGATCATTGGGAATATTTATACCTGTATAGGTATCTCCCACCTTGTCGAGCGGCCATTTGCCATTTAAGATGAGGAAAACTGCACCACATATTAAAAGTATAGCGAGTGCGATTACGGTTTTGCGAAAGGTGATCATGATGCGCGTCCTGTCAAAAATAAATATTCTTCGATTTTGCCTGATCCTGTGCGCAGGCGCAAGTGTGATTGGCTGTGGCATTCGGCCCGGTCAGTTGAATTATCCCGCGCCTACGGATTCAACACCCTATCCACAAACATATCCCGCACCCGAGACTATCCGCCCATGAAAATTTTATCCTACGATGAAACCGGCGCTTTAACGCTGGACGGCCACAACCTTGATGCGCTTGCGCATGAACATGGCACACCGACGTATGTTTACAGCGCCCCGCGCATTGTTGAAAATTACAGGCGCATAAAAAAGGCGATAACCGCAAAAATGCCCGATCAAAAGCATATCTTTTGCTATGCGGTCAAAGCCAACAGCCATATTGCCGTCCTGAAGCTGTTAGCGCGTGAAAACGCCGGCGCGGACGTTGTTTCCAAAGGGGAGCTGATGCGTTGCCTGAAAGCAGGCATTCCGGCGGATAAAATTGTTTTTTCAGGTGTTGGTAAAACCGAAAATGAAATTGCCTATGCCATTGAAAAAGGCATCCTGCAAATCAATGCGGAATCTTTAACCGAGCTGGAACGAATTGACAAGGTTGCAAGCCGTCTGAACAAACGTGCACGTGTCGGCTTGCGGATTAATCCTGATGTTGCAGGCGGCGAACATGACAAGACATCAACCGGACGCAAAGATGATAAATTCGGCATTGGTTATGATTATGGCATCGAATCTTATTTAAACGCCAAACGTTTTACCCATATTGATATCACAGGCATGAGTGTTCACATCGGGTCGCAAATCGTTGATATTGCGCCCTTTGACCGCGCCTATCAAAAGATTGCGGCCTTCGTCAAGAATCTTGAAAAGGCAGGAATTACCCTAAAGACCATCGATTTGGGTGGGGGTATGGGAATCAATTATACGGATGAAAAACCGTTGGATATGCAAGCCTATGCAGAGACAGTCGCGCGTCATTTTTCAGAATTCAACGCAACCTTGGTGTACGAGCCTGGTCGTTACATCACGGGCGATGCAGGGATTTTACTGGCCAAAGTTGAGTATGTTAAGGAAACGCCCTCTGGCCGCACTTTTGTTATTTTGGATACAGGCATGGGCGAATTGTTGCGCCCTGCGTTATACGGGGTCACACACCCGGTTCTGCCATGTAAAAAACATGACTTAGATGACAGGCCTGCCGCTATATACGATGTTGTGGGCCCTATTTGTGAAAGCTCTGATATATTC
>CAXGXG010000097.1:0-6052 GCA_964013525.1 uncultured Alphaproteobacteria bacterium
ACCATACCGAACAAATCAGGACGCATATTTACAACCGCCCCCATCAACATCCCGCCTGCGGACCGCCCCTCAATCGTGACATGCCCTGCCTTGCCATAGCCCATATTGATCAGGCCTTCGGCAACATCGATAAAATCGTTAAAGGTATTCTTCTTGCTCAGCTTCTTCCCGTCTTTATGCCAGCTTTCGCCCTTGTCATTGCTGCCGCGGATGTGGGCCACAGCATATACAATGCCCCGATCAACCAACGAGATTGCATTCTTGGAAAAGCCTGAGGGCGATGAAATACCATAACTTCCATACCCATAAACATGAAGGGGCGCACGCCCATCTGCCTTAACAGACTTATGGCGTAGAATGGTTGCAGGCACCTCTGCCCCATCGCGGGCATTGATATAGGCACGTTCCACCAGATATTCCGATGCATCATGGCCATTGGGCAATTTGCGCTCTTTGATAATCTTCTTCTCGCCTGTTTTTAAATCTACCTCAAACACGATGCCGGGGTGCGCCATTGTGTCATAGTGAATGCGGAAGGATTTGGCATCAAACTCATAGCCTGTCGCACTGGAAAGCTCAAAAGCCGCGTCGGGCATTTCCACTCGGTATGTCTGACCGTTATAATTATCGACCACGACATGTGTTAATGCATTTGCGCGCTCTTCACGGATCATGTGGGTTTTCAACGTATCGATCGATTCCAGTGTGATCCCGTCTTTTGGAACATAAAAATCGGTCCAGTTCGTATCCTCAAACTGATCAACCAGTGTGCGCATGATTTTAAATTCGGTTGCACCGCCCAGATTTGTATGGATGTAAAAATAATCACCGCGGTGGTGCAGGCTGTATTCGACGCCCGCCTCCCTGGCGCGGACCAACTTCAGTTCGGCATCTTTGCCGTTCTTCGCCGCATCAAAAAACTGTACCTCAGTCGTTTCGGAATTTCCGGAAACGATGAAAATATACTCTTTTGAATTGCTTTTGCCGACATTCAGGAAATACCCGTCATCCTTTTCATGATACATCAAAACATCATCTTTTGATGGGGTGTTCAAAATGTGGCATTTGATCTTTTTGGGTTTATGATTGTTATCCAGCTCCACATAATAAAAACAACTGGAATCCGGCGCCCACACGCAGTAGCCGCTGGTCTTTTTCACCGTTTCCGTAAATTCCTTGCCGGTTAAAATTTCGCGGATACGTATGTTGTAATATTCCGATCCCTCGCGATCGACGGCATAGGTCATATATCTGTGATCAGGGCTGTGGGTGACCTGATGGATATCGTAAAAATCCTTGCCTTCGGCCTCCTTGTCCCCATCAAATATGATCTGCACCTCGGCCGTTTCCAAATGCCGGCGACGATACACCGGATAGTTCCCCTGGGGCCGGAAGTCCACCCAATATTCCCAATCACCGTGTTTGGATGGGACGGATGAATCATTCGGAATAATCCGTGCTGCCAGTTCATCACCAATCGTATCCGTCAGTTTTTGACAGGCATCCATATGGCTTTTGGTATAGGCGTTTTCAGCCTCTAAATATTCTCTTCGCTTGTTATCCAGCGCCTTTGGTGTTTTCAGGACCTCTTCCCAGTTTTCCGCCCGCATCCAATGATAAACGTCATTGCGCGTATCGCCATGATGGGTCATTTCAAAGTCTATTTTTTCAGCAAATGGTGGCGTGGTTGTCATGATCGGAATCCTGATTTGATGTATAGAAATTGACGTGATAGGAGCGTTATTTTTTTTACCCGCCACCACACGCCTGTCTTGTCATTGTATTCAATCTGCATGATAATAAAAGCGATCTTTCAACGATGCGACCAAAAGGGTACGGGCGGCAAACATGCAAACCTATTTTCAGGCTTTAAAACAAAATGGCTATTCAGGCGAGGCCCATGACCGCGAGGATATTCGCCTGATCAATGCGACCGATAACAGCATCTACCAATTTATGCCCCAGGCGGTTTTATACCCGAAAACAACGCAGGATTTGGACATCATTTTTCAAACCGCAAATCAGGATGAATTCCGCAATTTGAAGTTTGCACCACGCGGTGGCGGCACAGGCACAAACGGCCAATCACTGAACAATGTTATCACCGTTGATACCAGCAAACATTTAAACAAGATATTGGAAATCGATTTTGAAAAGGGGATCGCCCGCGTTCAACCGGGCGTTGTTTTGTCAGTATTGAACAGACATCTGGCCAAAAAGGATTTCTTCTTCCCTGCCCATGTCTCTACGGCCAACCGTGCAACATTGGGGGGGATGGTTTCAACTGATGCCTGCGGCAAAGGGTCTATCATCTACGGCAAAACCGGAAACCATGTCCTCAAAATCAATGGTGTTCTGGCCAACGGCCAAGCTATCGAAGTTCACCCTGACAGCGAATGTCCGTTTGGTGGGGCGATCAAGGTTGCGTTAAAAACCAACCGGGAAATGATCGTTGAAAAAACACCTGACTTGCCCCGTCATTTTACCGGTTATAATTTAAAAGGTGCCTATGTCCCTGAGCAAGATCATCTGAACCTGCCATTACTGATTGCGGGGTCAGAAGGGTCCCTTTTAACCATAAAAGAACTGACGTTGAATATCCTACCCCGTCCAAAGCACAAGGCTTTGTTTGCGGTCAGCTATGATGATTTTATTGGCGCGCTTGAAATTGTGCCGGACATTCTTGCCTTTAAACCGGGTGCTGTTGAAACCATTGATAATCATGTCTTACGTTTGGCCAAAACAGATAACATCTGGCATCAGGTCACACGCATACTGCCAGACGGGATTAATTCCGAAGATGTCAAAGCCATGCATTGCATCGAATTCATCGCCGATACGGCTGATGATCTGGCATCGCGGGTAGAGGCGTTTTCTGCATGGCTGAAACAGCAAAAAAAACCTTTTTATCTGACCCATGATGATGACGAGATTGCCGCCGTGTGGGAAATGCGCAACCTGTGCGTGGGTTTGTTGGGAAATATGGACGGACCGAAACGCCCATGGCCGTTTGTTGAAGACGGCGCGGTTCCGCCGGAAAACTTGGCCGGATTTGTCAAAGATGTTCGTGAATTTCTGGCCACATTGAATATCGACCTTGGACTGTTTGGCCATGCGGATGCGGGATGTTTGCATATCCGCCCTATTCTGGACCTGCGCAATCAGCGTGACGCGGGTTTGATCCGCAAAATCACCGATGGGATGGTGGAAATTGTCGCCCGCCATCATGGCAATTTTTGGGGAGAACACGGACGTGGTTTACGCGGCGAATTTATCACCGATATTATGGGGCCCGAATTCTATGGTGTGATGCAAGAAATCAAAGCCCTGTTTGATCCCGACAACCGCCTGAACCCCGGCAAGATGGCCACGGCCAAAGGGACGGACCTGCCGCTTTATAAAATTGATCAGATACCGCTTCGTGGTTATTACGACCGGCAAATTGACGAAGATCTGGTCGAAACCTATCCCAAGGCGATCCAATGTAACGGCAACGGAGTATGCTTCAGCGCTATGCCTGATGACACCATGTGCCCATCTTACAAAGCAACGCGTGACAGACGCCATTCGCCAAAAGGACGTGCAGGCCTGCTGCGGGAATGGATGCGCCGTCAAAGCCATAACGAGGGCGACACGATTGCCGATGATGTTCTTCAGGCATTGCATGGCTGCCTGGGCTGCAAAGCCTGCACCAGTACCTGCCCCATCCATGTCAATATTCCCGATATGCGTGCAGATTTTTATCAAACCTATTATCAATCAAACCGCCGCCCGTGGCGTGATTACGCCGTAGCTGAAGCAGAAAAGCTGGCAGAGGTCGCCACAAAATATCCCCGCACTATGCATCTTTTGATGAACAATCCCATCAGCGGTTTTGCCGCACGCAAGATATTCGGCCTCACGGATTTGCCGCGCCCCTCAGTCCCGGGGCTGAGCACACTTATGAAGCACAATGGCATTAAATATGCGGATCTTGCCAACTATCAACCGCAGGAAAAATCCGTCCTGATTGTTCAGGATGCCTTTACCAGCGCCTACAATGCCGATGCCGTTATTGATGTCATGCGCCTTTTGCAAAAGTTCGGATTTGAGCCCGCAGTTATTCCCTTGCGTGAAACCGGCAAAAGCCGCCACGTAAAGGGCTTTTTGAAGGCCTTTAAGAATCTGGCACGCCAGAATACGGAGCATTTTCAACTGTGGGCCAAAACCGGTGTTCCTATGGTTGGGATTGACCCCAGCTTGACGCTTGTCTATCGGGACGAATATCCAAAAGCATTGAATAAATCACCCGGCTTTCAAGTTCATTTGCCGCAGGAGTTTTTGAGCGATTATCTCTTCAGTTCGGACAATCCCGATTTGCAAGTCCAAGGCAATGATAACCCTGCGCCCGTTGATCTGTTTTTACATTGCACTGAAAAAACGGCTCTACCGACATCTGCAAAAATGTGGCAAACGGTTTTTCAAATCTGCGGTGTTAAGATGCGCATGGCACAAACGGGGTGCTGTGGCATGGCCGGCACCTATGGGCACGAGGTTGAACACCTGAACAACAGTCGCAAACTTTTTGACCTCAGCTGGAAAAAACCGAACGAAAAATCCGTCTGCAGTGCGGCAACGGGATTTTCCTGCCGCGAACAAACCGCCCGTTTCGGGGTTAACAATACGCGCCACCCGGCATCTGTTTTGCTCTCTCTAATTGACAAAACCTAAATGCAATATATTTTGGTAAGATAAAGTAAAACGGCATCACGTTTTCAGGACATCATGACAAGAAGAACATCAAAAATATTGCGCTGGTTTCCGGCAGGCCTTATTGCACTCCTGATTATTTGGGCTTATTCCAGTGGCTGGACACGTTACCTAACATTTGAAAACTTGCAGGCCTACAAGGGCGATTTCCTTAGTTATGCAGATGCGCACCCCGTTTTGGCCCCTGCACTTTACATGGGAGTCTATACTGTTTTTGTCGCCCTCTCTTTGCCGGCCGCCGCGCTTTTAACTCTGCTTGGTGGATTTTTGTTCGGCAAGGTTTGGGGGACTGCATTTGTGGTTTTATCAGCCACATTAGGCGCCGTTATAATTTTTATGATCGCGCAAAGCTCTTTCGGTGTTGCATTGCGTGAGCGTGCAGGCCCGCTTCATAAGCGCATCGCTGACAACATGCAGGACAACGCAGCCGGGTATTTATTGTTTATGCGCCTTGTCCCGCTGTTTCCATTCTTTTTAGTTAATATTGTTCCCGCACTTTTTAATGTCCCGCTGCGCACCTATGTCTGGACAACATTTTTTGGAATCATTCCCGGCACGTTCGTCTATGTGAATGTGGGCCAAGAACTGTCAGAGGTTCAACAACCCGGCGACATCATGACAGCAGAATTGTTGGCCGCATTTGCGCTGTTGGGTTTCTTTGCCCTGATTCCAACCCTGTATAAACAATGGAAAGGCCGAACGGCATGAGCACGATTACAACAGATGTTTGCATCATCGGTGCCGGGTCAGGCGGGCTTTCGGCCGCATCAGGCCTTGCCCAGCTAGGTTTGGATGTCACCCTGATTGAACGCGGGGAAATGGGCGGTGATTGTCTGAATTCCGGATGTGTCCCGTCGAAGGCATTGATTGCGGTTGCCGATCAAGCCCACCTGATGTCAAAAATCCCTTTTTCCGCAATTACCGGCCACCCGCCGCACATTGATTTTGCAGAAGCAAAAATGCACCTGCAAAACAGCATAGAAAAAATTGCCCCACATGATTCACAAGAGCGGTTTGAGGGAATGGGCGTGCGTGTCATCCGCGCTGAGGCCACATTCATTTCCCCGCATGAGGTCCGCGCCGGCGGTGATACCTATAAAGCCACCTATTACATTATTGCATCCGGGGCCCGCCCGAAAACCCCACTGATCCCCGGTTTGTCGATGAGCGAAATCCTGACCAATGAAAGTTTACTGGCCCTGAAAAAGCGCCCCGAACATCTGGCTATTATCGGTGGCGGTCCAATTGGCATGGAAATGGCGCAGGCCCACAGACGTTTGGGGTGTGAGGTTACGGTCATTGA
>CAXGXG010000098.1:0-6051 GCA_964013525.1 uncultured Alphaproteobacteria bacterium
AAAAGCGCCAAACCCGCCTCACGCAAAGGCTGAATTTGGCGCTTCATAGATTAAAACTGTTATTCAGTCAGGCGTTGCCACCATCCCTTTTTACCGGATTTATTTCCGTTATCAGATGCGCCATCACGGCTTTCCGCTTTGTCATCTTTCTTTTGATGTTTAGAAATATTCACGACTTCATTGTTGCTGTCATCCTTTTTATCGGCCGCCTTTTTAGAGGTCTTTTTCGGCGCAGCTTTTTTCTTGGCCGCTGTCTTCTTTTCATCTTTAGAATCATCAGAGGCTTTATCTGCCTTTTTCGGCTTGGACTTTGATGTTTTTACGTCTTTGTCCTTCTTGGCATCATCTGATTGTTTCTCGGCCTTTTTAGAGGGTTTAGACGTCTTTTTATCAGACGTATTCTTGTCATCCGACTTTTTTGCTTCAGACTTTTCCTGTGCAGGCTTAGAAGATATATTGTCGTTTCCACCTGAATTTGTATTTTTCTTAGGCTTATCCGAACCTTTCTTTTTATCATCAGAATTTGATGATTTCTTGGCATCATTATTGTTGCCGGACTGGTTCTTATCGTTGTTATTATTGCCATTGTTATTTTGGTTTTTATCGTCCCCGTCGTTCTTTTGACCGCGGTTATTGCGACGGCGCCCGCCACGGCGGCGACGGCGGCGGCCTTTACGGTTATTGTCATCGTCATCATTTTCAGATGAAATGCTAACGGCGTCTGAGGTAAACTTAGGCTCGCTCATATCCATCAACGGTTTGTGTTGACTGCGATCATCAGTGATTTCAATATTGTAGTTTGGCTTGATCAGGCTTTCGTCTGCATCCAGCTGAATCAGCATATTGTATTTCTTTTCCATCTCGGCAAGCATGTCGCGCTTGTTGTTAAAGATATACAGAGCAACCTTCGGGTTCAGCGCAACCTTAATTTCATTTGCGCGTCCTCTTAAGCCCTCTTCTTCAATGGCGCGCAATGCAACAGCAGCAGAGGTTTCAACAGTGCGGACAACGCCAATTCCATGGCAATGCTCACAAACCTCAAAGTTTGTTTCAACAAGGCTTGGACGCATGCGCTGACGTGACAATTCCAACAATCCAAATGCGGAGATACGTCCGAACTGGATGCGCGCGCGGTCGCGTTGCATAGCGTCTTTTAAGTGACGCTCCACAGTGCGGTTGTTTTTATTTTCTTCCATGTCGATAAAGTCAATAACAACCAAACCGCCCAAATCGCGCAATCTCAGTTGACGTGCAACTTCTTCTGCTGCTTCTACGTTTGTTCGCAGGGCCGTTTCTTCGATATGACGGCCTTTTGTCGCCTTGCCCGAGTTAACATCAATAGATATCAAGGCTTCCGTTGGGTTAATGACAATGTACCCACCGGATTTCAAACGAACATTGATACTGTAGATTTCATCAATCTGGGTTTCCACCTGATAGCGGAAATACAGTGGCACACCGTCTTTGGCTTTGTACTGTTTAACATTTTTGGCGTGGCTGGGCATCAGCATCTTCATGAATTCACGTGCGCGTTTATAGCCCTCCTCGCCCTCAACTTGAACTTCATTGATGTCACGGCGATACAGGTCACGAATGGCGCGTTTGATCAGGTCACCTTCTTCGTGGATCAGCTCGGGCGCGGTCGACTTCATTGTCAAATCGCGGATTTTATCCCACAAGCGCATCAGGTAATCGAAATCGCGCTTGATCTCGGCCTTTGTACGTGATGTTCCAGCTGTGCGGATAATGACAGACATGCCATCGGGTATTTTCAGCTCAGACAGGATTTTCTTTAAACGGTTACGGTCTTTTCCGTTACCGACCTTACGGCTCACGCCACCCGCGCGCGGGGAATTCGGCATCAATACACAATAGCGTCCTGGCAAAGAAATATATGAAGATACAGCCGCACCTTTGTTGCCGCGCTCTTCTTTGTTCACCTGAATCAACATGATCTGGTTGCGCTTGATCACTTCCTGAATTTTATAACGGTGCTTGATATTGCTGCGTTTAAATGTCGGTGTGTCCTCAACATCTTCATCGCCACCTACAAATTCGACATCTTTATCTTTTTCGCCTTTTTTGGATTTCACGTCTTCATCATCTTCATCGACTTCTTCGACGTTATCGCTGCTTTGCTCGTCAATCAGGGCTTTGCGGTCGGCGATTGGAATACGGTAATAATCGGGGTGGATTTCAGGGAATGGCAAGAAACCATGACGGTTTCCACCAAAATCAACAAAAGCCGCCTGCAAGGACGGCTCCACACGGGTCACTTTTACAAGGTAGATATTGCCGCGAAGGGTTTTTCGAACCTTGTTTTCAAAATCAAAATCATCAAGTCGATTGTCGTCGTGGACGACCGCAACACGTGTCTCTTCTTCGTGTGTTGCATCAATCAGCATTTTTTTCATGGGTGTTTTGGAAGATTGTTTACTCATTATTTTTATCCTTTATATGGGATACACTTCGAGTCACGCCGGCATTGCTACAAGCAAAAACCCGCGATAGCGAAAGCATATTCAATTTTATACGTAAGAGGAAATATAGAAGAAACTTTAAAATCAACGCGTGAAAAGCCAAAGAACTCTTTACCGCTTATGTCCTATATATCCTGCGCCCTTCATCTTTATTGGGTTACGTTAACGTTTGTTTCGGTTAAGCGCCTTTGTCTCTGGTTAAAATGCAAAAACGACTTTATTCGTTTTCAGTAACACAGAAGAAGACGCATCTAATCCATTGATGATTCTAAAGTGTTTTGTTGATTCGTTCAATCATGAATTGTCAAATTTCTACATGTGGCCTATAATGGGACTAGCAAACTCAAACCACGAAAACAGGCGCTTTGTGGCTCTATCCGTCATTCGCAAATTTATACTCTTCCTCTTTGGGCTACTGTTGGCATTCCCCGCTTTGGCAGGGTCTGTTGACAATGTAAGATTTGGTCCGAGGGCGGAGGGAACGCGTATCGTTTTTGATTTAAGTGCGCCGACTGCATTCAACACCCAAACCTTGAGCGCGCCACCCCGCCTTGTCGTCGATTTTGAACCGGGCACGACCTATACAGGCAGTAGCGAAGTTGACAGAACGGGCATCGTGACCCGCGCCCGCTTTGGCGTACCCGACAGTCAGAAGAGCCGGATCGTTCTGGACTTATCGCAGGACATCGAAATTGTCGAAAGCTTCGCCCTGCCGCCATCTGCCTCCCAGAATGCCCGTGTTGTCATTGATGTAAAGCCTGGCGCCCCTATTCTACCACAGGAAAATATGCCAGCCGCCGCCGCAGCCTTTCGCGAGGATAATGTCGTTGTTATAAAGGGAGCGTTGCCGCCGCCGCCAGAAGAAAAGCCTGACACTTTGGCTGCGGAGCCAACTGGGTTAAACAATGTCCTCATCGCCCCACCTCCTGAATTTGCGTTTGATGCACTGCCGACTGCCAAACCATCTTGGCTGGCATCACCGACCGGCACAGGGGTAAAGAAATATGTTGTCTATCTGGATGCGGGACATGGCGGGCGCGACCCAGGAAGTTTAGGTGTCGGCAACATCCGAGAGAAAGATATCGTTTTGTCTCTTGCTAAGACCTTGCAGGCACAATTAAACGCAACCGGACGCTATGATGCGCGCCTGACACGGACAGGCGATTACTACATTCAGCTGCGTGAACGCTTTCAAAGCGCGCGCGCAGATGGAGCGGATATGTTCATCTCGCTCCACGCGGACAAGATTCATATCCCATCCGTGCGCGGTGCATCCGTATATACGCTTTCAGAAACGGCATCTGACAAAGAAACAGCCCGCCTTGCTCGTCAGGAAAACAATGCAGGCGTGATCGCCGGCGTTGACCTGGCCGTAGAAGACAACGATGTTGCAAACATCCTGCTGGACCTGGCCAGGCGCGAGACCTTGAACGAATCAAAGCTTTTTGCTGAGCTTTTTGTCGATAAGATGCGTGAAAATGACATTCGGACGCTGACAAACCCCCACCGTTTCGCTGGTTTTGCCGTCCTGAAAGCGCCTGATATACCATCAGTTTTGGTCGAAGCGGGATTCCTCAGCAATGACCGCGACACGGCATTATTAAAGAACAGCGCATACAGAGCGCGGTTTGCAGACGCGCTTCACAAGGCCATAGACAGCTTTTTCGACCGCATAGAACGCCTTGGAGGGGAATAGGTTCCCCAAATATAGCAAAATAAATATGTTGATTCTTCTTGCGGATGCTCTAGAATCGTTTCCAGATTGTACAGTGTGTTATTTGGAGATTTTATAGAGATTCAAATAAGACTTCAATCTATCCTAGGATAAGTACACAACTAACATTAAGGAAAAAGTACGATGAAAAAATTGACATTGACACTTGCAGTTATTGCAACACTGGGCATGGGCGCTTGTTCTTACGACAACGGCTCTAACGAATACGTTCCAGTGAACCTGGGCCGCACAGCTGGTCAGGATGGTGCTATGCAGCGTGAAGTTGTTCGCGTTGAGCCAGTCCGCACAACAACACGTGCCGACCGCACATACAACCGCACAGTAACAAAATAATTACTGTTACAGGTTTCGAAAAAGGCTGCCATTGGGCAGCCTTTTTTTTATCCTAACTCCATATAATGCTCAAAAAAACCGCCTGCAAATGCAGACGGTCTTTTAAACAATTTCAATCGTAACGTTACTGGTTAAGGCGACGCGATGGTGGCGCAACCGGGCGCTCGCGAACCGCGGGTGCGGATGATGGCAATGCTTCTTCTTCAACCGGGGTTTCTTCCACAACTTCAGCCTCGCCTTCCGTTTCGACACTGGTATCCGCGCGCAGGGCGCCAACCTTAACGGGGTAGGCTTTCTTTTCAGAATAGGCTTGGGCCACGGCATCCCAATCCACGACAACATCTTTGTCGCCAACTGCAGACGCGATCAGACGCTTAAGGCCTTCAGGCATAACAATAGGTGCGTCAGGCGTCGTGCTGACCGGTGTGATGCGGCCGACAAGTTCAATTTCACTAACGTCTTCGCCTGTCGGGTTAACTTCCAAATAAAGATCGTCGTTGACCATTGCTGATTTGATCGGCTGGTCCACAACTGTCACATTGGTTCCTGTTGGCACCATGCTAAACACTTGAGTGATATGTTCAGGTAGCATGCGGATACAGCCGGAACTGACACGGCGGCCAATTCCTGATGGCTTGTTTGTCCCATGTACCAGAAACGCAGGCCATCCCAAATAAAGGGCATGAGTACCAAGCGGGTTCGACGGCCCCGGTGGAACCGTTACAGGCAGATCAGGGTTTTCTTCACGCATGCGCGGTGTCGGGGTCCAGCTGGGTCCTTCTTTCTTGCGGACAATCTTAGTCTGGCCAACGGGTGTTTCCAGCCCCTCGCGTCCAATTCCGATCGGAAATGTCACGGGCACGTCCGCCCCGTCTTTAAAGTAATAAAAACGCATCTCTGCAAGGTTGATAATAATACCATCCTGCGGGGCACGCGGTAAAATATGCAACTTTGGCAGCAACAGCTCAGTGCCGGGCGCAGGTGCCCATGCATCCACACCTTGGTTAGCGGCGCGCAGCTCTACAAAACCGAGGTCATAATGACGCGCAATGTCGTGAAGCGTGTCTTGCTCACCTACAACATAAGTTTTAACCTCACCAAAGGCGGTCGTATCACCAACATTATAGGGTGGCAAATCAAAAGGATTGCGGTTATCGCTTCTTTCCTTTTCTTCGAACATCTTTTGAACGGGATCGTTCAAATCAATGCGTTGTGCCTGCGCATCGGCAAATGAAGGCGCCATCGCCAGAAACAGTGTGAGTGCAATCGAAAGTCTCATAGAAAACCTTTTGGGATTAAAATATACGTATACGGCTTTGAATATAGCCCAATGTCTGGGAATGTAAATGCCTGTTGTTATGCACGACCCGCAGATGCCGACAAATGTTCGGGTGTCACACCAATTTCGTGCATAGCCATTGACCATTTGTCATGCGCCTTGGCCTGAAAGAGGATATGGTCCTTTGCATCAAGGGTCAGCCAAAAGTTTTTTTCCACTTCTTC
>CAXGXG010000099.1:0-6026 GCA_964013525.1 uncultured Alphaproteobacteria bacterium
TGGATGCGGTTATTGATTACATGCCGTCTCCATTGGATGTAGGTAACGTTCGCGGCGTTGAAGTTGACGATGAAACAGTTGAAGCGTCACGCCCGCCGGAAGAAGATGCGCCGTTTTCAGCGCTTGCGTTTAAAATTATGAATGACCCGTTTGTTGGGTCTTTGACATTTGCGCGTATCTACTCAGGTACATTGGAAGCGGGTTCTTACGTTCAGAACTCTGTTAAGAACAACAAAGAGCGTATCGGCCGTATGCTGTTGATGCACTCAAACAACCGTGAAGAAATCAAAGAAGCTGGCCCAGGTGATATTGTTGCCTTGGTGGGTTTGAAAGATACAACAACAGGTGACACGCTTTGTGATCTGCAGAACCAGATTATTTTGGAGCGTATGGAATTCCCTGAGCCTGTGATCGAGATCGCGGTTGAGCCGAAGTCAAAAGCGGATCAGGAGAAAATGTCACTTGCGCTTCAGCGCTTGGCTGCGGAAGATCCATCTTTCCGTGTCAGCTCTGACAATGAAAGCGGTCAGACAGTCATTAAAGGTATGGGTGAACTTCACCTCGATATCCTGGTTGACCGCATGAAGCGTGAATTTAAAGTTGAAGCAAACATCGGTGCGCCTCAGGTTGCCTACCGTGAAACTATCACCAAGCCGTTTACTGTGGATTATACACACAAGAAGCAGTCCGGTGGTTCCGGTCAGTTTGCGAAGGTTGTCATCGAACTCGAGCCGAACGAAAAAGGTGCAGGCTTCGAATTCGAGAGCAAGATCGTTGGTGGTAGTGTTCCAAGAGAATACATTCCCGGCGTTCAAAAAGGTCTTGAGAGCGCGAAAGACACAGGCGTTATCGCCGGCTTCCCGCTCATTGACTTTAAAGCCACTTTGGTGGATGGTGCATACCACGACGTCGATTCATCTGTAATGGCGTTTGAGATCGCAGCCCGTGCCGCTTTCCGTGAAGGTGTTGCGCAGGCCGGTCCAGCTCTGCTTGAGCCGATGATGAAGGTCGAGGTCGTAACCCCAGAAGAATACATGGGGGATATCATTGGTGATCTGAACTCTCGCCGTGGTCAGGTGGCGGAAATGACGCAACGCGGTATCGCGCGTGTCGTTCACGCACACGTTCCTCTGGCGAACATGTTCGGTTACATCAATACATTGCGCTCTATGTCTCAGGGACGTGCGCAATACTCTATGGTCTTTGATCATTACGATCAGGTTCCCCAGCAGGTGGCTGAGGAAGTTAAAGAGAAAATGGCATAACTCAACACAAGGAAGAGAAGAGAAATGGCTAAGGAAAAATTTGAAAGAACGAAACCCCATGCGAACATTGGTACAGTCGGCCACGTTGACCATGGTAAAACAACACTGACAGCTGCGATTACAAAAGTTTTGGCTGAAACAGGCGGCGCAACATACAGTGGTTACGCTGATATCGATAACGCTCCTGAAGAGCGCGAGCGCGGTATTACAATTTCTACAGCACACGTAGAATACGAAACAGAAAACCGTCACTATGCACACGTTGACTGCCCGGGCCACGCTGACTATGTGAAAAACATGATCACTGGTGCGGCTCAGATGGATGGTGGTATCCTTGTAGTATCTGCATCTGATGGCCCAATGCCACAGACACGTGAACACATCCTTTTGGCGCGCCAGGTTGGTGTACCTGCACTGGTTGTTTTCATGAACAAATGTGACCAGGTAGACGATGAAGAGCTGCTGGAACTGGTTGAAATGGAAATTCGTGAACTGTTGAACGAATACGAATTCCCAGGCGACGATATTCCAATCGTTAAAGGTTCTGCTTTGGCTGCGATCGAAGATTCTGATGAGAAATTGGGTAAAGAAGCTATTCTTGAACTGATGCGTCAGGTTGACGAATACATCCCAACACCTGAGCGCGCGACAGAAAAGCCGTTCCTGATGCCAGTTGAGGACGTGTTCTCGATCCAGGGTCGTGGTACAGTTGCGACAGGTCGTGTTGAGCAAGGTATCGTAAAAGTTGGTGAAGAAGTTGAAATCGTTGGTATGAAGCCGACAACAAAAACAACAATCACCGGCGTTGAGATGTTCCGCAAGCTTCTGGACCAAGGTCAAGCTGGCGATAACATCGGTGCGTTGCTGCGTGGTACAAAACGTGAGGACATCGAGCGCGGTCAAGTTCTGGCTCAGCCTGGTTCTATCACACCACACACGAAATTCTTGGCAGAAGCTTACGTCTTGACAAAAGACGAAGGTGGCCGTCATACACCATTCTTTACGAACTACCGTCCACAGTTCTACTTCCGTACAACGGATGTGACAGGTATCGTTCAGCTTCCAGAAGGTGTTGAGATGGTTATGCCTGGTGATAACGTTGAAATGAACATCGAGCTGATTGCGCCAATCGCGATGGACGAAGGTCTGCGCTTTGCGATCCGCGAAGGTGGCCGCACAGTTGGTGCCGGCGTTGTTGCTAAAATTATCGAGTAATAAGAACGAAATATCCCGCCGGGGTTTGTTGATCAGGTTCCGGCGGGTTTATTAAAAAGAGAGATTATAAACATGCAAGCGCAAAATATCAGAGTTAAACTCCGTGCCTATGACCACCGCGTATTGGATACGTCTACACAGGAAATTGTAGGAACAGCCAAACGTACAGGTGCGAACGTCAGAGGGCCGATCCCACTGCCGACACGGATTGAAAAATTCACCGTTCTGCGCAGCCCGCACGTGAACAAGAAGTCACGCGAGCAGTTTGAAATGCGTACCCACAAGCGCGTACTTGATATTGTGGACCCGACACCGCAAACAATTGATGCACTGATGAAGTTGGATCTGGCTGCGGGCGTTGATGTAGAGATCAAGCTTTAATAGCTGAATTGTTAAGGATTACAAAGGTAAGGAAATAGAAATGCGTACCGGTTTGATAGCAAAAAAACTTGGCATGACACGCGTCTTCGATGAAGAGGGACGCCACGTTCCAGTCACCGTACTTAAGGTTGACGGGCTGCAGGTTGTGTCGGTTAGAACAATGGATAAAAACGGTTATGTTGCCGTTCAGCTGGGATCAGGTAAAGCCAAATTGAACCGTGTTTCCAAACCTGTTCGTGGCCACTTTGCCAAAAACAAAATTGAGCCTAAGAAAAAGGTTGCAGAGTTCCGCGTTGCGGAAGATGCGCTTCTTGAAGTGGGTGCCGAACTGGGCGCAAACCACTACATCGAAGGCCAATATGTTGATGTTGCAGGCACCACAATCGGTAAAGGTTTTGCCGGTGCGATGAAGCGTCACAACTTTAGCGGTATGCGCGCAACCCATGGTGTATCAATTTCTCACCGTGCACATGGTTCGACAGGTCAATGTCAGGATCCAGGTAAGGTCTTTAAAGGCAAGCGTATGGCTGGTCACATGGGTAACGTTCGTGCAACTGCACAGAACCTTCAAGTGATGACAGTAGATGGTGAAGCTGGCCTGCTATTTGTTAAAGGTGCAGTTCCCGGTCCGAAAAACGGTTGGGTATTTATTAAGGACGCTGTTAAGAAGCCGGCTATGGATGGTGTTCCATACCCTGCAGGCCTGAAATCAGACCTTAAAGCTGCAAATGAAGATAAGTCTTCTGATGCGCCATCAGATGAAGCTAACACGCAAGAAAAGAAGGATGACTAAAGATGAAAGTCGCCGTTAAAACAATGGAAAACAAGTCCTCCGGTGATGTGACCTTGAATAAGGACATCTTCGGTCTTGAGCCTAAGAAAGACGTACTTTACCGTGCCGTAAACTGGCAGCTTGCTAAGCGCCGTAGCGGTAACCACAAAGTTAAAGACGTTTCTGAAATCTCAGGTACAGGTAAGAAGCCTTTTGCCCAAAAGGGTACAGGTAATGCACGTCAGGGTTCTTTGCGTTCTGCGCAAATGCGCGGCGGTCAGACTACGCACGGTCCTCAGGTCCGTGACCATGGTTTCTCTCTGCCCAAGAAAATGCGCAAACTCGCTTTGAAGATGGCTTTGTCTGCAAAACAAAAAGACGGCAAGCTGGTTGTCTTGGATGCTGCCAAAGCGAAATCTGCCAAGACGAAAGACATGGCTGCGTCATTGAAGAAAATGGAATTGACATCTGCACTGTTTATCGATGGCGATAGCCTGGATGAAAACTTCGTCCGCTCTATCCGCAACATTCCAAACATGGATGTTTTGCCATCAAATGGTGCCAACGTTTACGATATTCTGCGCCGCGATACTTTGGTGCTGACGAAAGAAGCAATTGAAAAACT
The DNA here is from genome assembly GCA_964013525.1 of uncultured Alphaproteobacteria bacterium. GTDB lineage: Bacteria > Pseudomonadota > Alphaproteobacteria > Micavibrionales > CSBR16-224 > CATLPD01. Next base: position 4,259 of record CAXGXG010000099.1, read on the forward strand.
GGAGGCTCGTCTGTCATGAGTGCGAAAAAGAACGAAAAGAAAGTCGCGACTGAGCGCCATTACAACATTATCAAAGCGCCTGTGATTACAGAGAAAGCAACAATGATCTCTGAACACAATCAGGTTGCTTGTTATGTAGATATGACAGCCACAAAGAATGAAATTAAAGATGCATTCGAAGCGCTGTTTGATGTTACGGTGACAAAAGTGAACACACTTCGCCAGTACGGTAAAAACAAACGCTTTAAAGGCCGCCTCGGACGCCGCAGCGATTACAAAAAAGCTATTGTAACGCTGAAAGACGGTGATCAGGTCGACCTGACATCTAAGGTATTATAAGACTCGAAAGACTAAAAGAACGTATAGAAGGAAAAAACGATGGCTTTGAAATCCTATCGTCCCAGAACACCAAGTACCAGAACGCTTGTTACAGTTAAGCGTGAAGAACTGCACAAAGGTAAGCCGGTTAAGGCGCTGACAGTTGGTATGACGAAAAACGGTGGCCGTAACAACCACGGTCAGATTACCGTACGTCACCGCGGTGGTGGGCACAAACGTAAATATCGTATTATCGACTTTAAACGTCGTAAATTTGATGTGACTGCAACAGTAGAGCGTCTGGAATATGATCCAAACCGCACATGCTTTATCGCATTGGTTAATTATGATGATGGCGAGCAAGCATACATCATTGCGCCTCAGCGTTTGTCAGCGGGTGATAAGATCATCGCTGGTGAAAAGGTCGATGTAAAACCTGGTAACGCAATGCCATTGCGTTCTATCCCGGTCGGTACACTGATCCATAATGTTGAGTTGAAGCCTGGTAAAGGTGGACAGCTAGCACGTTCAGCAGGTACATATGTTCAGCTGGTTGGTCGTGACGCAGGTTATGCCCAGATTAAACTGAGCTCCGGCGAATTGCGCATCGTATCCGGTGAATGCATGGCAACGGTTGGCGCTGTCTCTAACACAGACAATGCAAACAAAAACCTTGGTAAAGCGGGTCGTAAACGCTGGATGGGTCGCAGACCTACAGTTCGTGGTGTTGTTATGAACCCTGTTGATCACCCGCATGGTGGTGGTGAAGGGAAGACCTCTGGTGGTCGCCATCCGGTGTCGCCAACAGGTAAGCCGACAAAAGGTGCGAAGACACGTACGAATAAGACAACTGATAAGTATATCCTGCGCCGTCGCAGCAAGAAACGCCGTAAGTAAAAGGAAAGATTAAGATGACACGTTCAGTATGGAAAGGCCCTTTCGTAGACAGATACCTTTTGAAAAAGGTTGATGCCGCAAACGACTCTGGCCGCAACGATGTAATTAAAACCTGGTCACGCCGCTCAACAATCCTGCCACAAATGGTAGGCCGCACGTTCGGTGTTTATAACGGTAACAAATTCATCCCTGTTCTGGTTACAGAGGACATGGTAGGACAAAAGTTTGGCGAATTCGCTCCAACCCGTACATATTACGGTCACGGCGCAGACAAAAAAGCCAAGAAGTAATAAGACGCAGTTTAAGAAAGGCTGAGAACAATGGGACAGGCAGCAAATAAAGAAAGACGTAAAGAAGGTGAAGCCTTTGCACGTGCGAAATATATTCGCGGTAGCAAACAGAAGCTGAACCTCGTAGCACAGATGATTCGCGGTAAAGATGCCGGTCGTGCGCTGATGGATCTTGAATTTTCCACACGCCGTATGTCAAACGACGTAAAACGTGTATTGGAAGCTGCTATTGCCAACGCGGAAAACAACCACAATCTGGACGT
>CAXGXG010000100.1:0-5975 GCA_964013525.1 uncultured Alphaproteobacteria bacterium
CGAAATCCTGTTGTGTACCCGGTGCCGGGCCTGTTGTTGTGGTTGTTGTCACCTCCTGATCAAAGCCGTCATCAAATGTTGTAACGTCTTCGCGCTGGGTTGTGGTCATCTCTGCATCTGTAATCACAACGCCTTCATCCTGCGCTTTGTTCGAGCAGGCTGCAAGCATCGCTGTGGCCAGAAATGCAACCATCAATTTTGGAAAAATCTGTTTGATCATTTTGTATTCATCTCCTTAAAAAACAATGAGTTTCACTGCAACTCATCTTTAGTTGTAGTCTGTTATTCTAAACAGTGCAAGCGGTATGAAGTTCCAAAAAATTCATTTCACGGTCTATTTTTTTACCTGATTGTGCAACCTTGGCTTTCCATGAATAAATCCTTTTCATTTCGGGTCTTTTCCCCCATATTGATGGCATGGAAATGACAGAACAAAACAAGAATAAAAATTACCCTTATCTTGAGGCTTTGAATGATCGTCAGCGCGCCGCGGTTGAGGCTTTGGACGGGCCCGTCCTTGTACTGGCGGGCGCCGGAACGGGAAAAACGCGGGTATTGACCACACGCCTGGGGCATTTGCTGGCCACGCGTAAGGCACGGCCGGATCAAATCCTGTCGGTTACATTTACAAACAAGGCCGCAACCGAGATGAAGCACCGCGTTTCCGACCTGTTGGGCGGCGCCCCGGTTGAGGGGTGGTGGCTGGGCACATTCCACGCCATTGCGGCGCGTATGCTGCGGCGTCATGCCGAATGTGTGGGGTTGAAAAGTAATTTTACCATTCTGGATTCCGATGATCAGATCCGTTTGATCAAACAGTTGATTGAACCACTGCCGATTGATCCGAAAAAATGGCCGCCGCGTGTTCTCTTGTCCCTTATCCAAAAATGGAAAGACCGCGGTTACACGCCCGAGATGATCAGTGGTGATGAAAACCGCGATTTGGCAGAAGGGTATCTGCAACAGCTCTACCAATCTTATCAGGATCGTCTGCGAACATTGAACGCGTGTGATTTTGGGGATTTGCTTTTGCATGTCCTGACGATTTTCCGTGATCCGAAATACAAGGATATTTTAGAAAGCTATCAAACCCGCTTCAAATATCTGCTGGTGGATGAATATCAGGATACCAACGTTGCGCAATATCTGTGGCTTCGCCTTTTGGCACAGAAACACCAGAACATTTGCTGTGTGGGCGATGATGACCAGTCCATCTATGGCTGGCGCGGTGCCGAGGTTGGCAATATCCTGAAATTTGAAAAAGACTTTAAAGATGCAACTGTTATCCGCCTTGAACAGAATTATCGTTCTACGGGGCGAATTCTGGATGCTGCCAATGCGGTGATTGCCAACAATTCGGAGCGCTTAGGTAAAAACTTGTGGAGTGCGAATGATCTGGGTGACCTGATCCGCGTGATCGGGGTTTGGGACGGACAGCAGGAAGCCATTCGTGTTTCCGACGATATCGAGTCCCTTCAGGCCAAAAAGGTCAGCTTGAACGAAATCGCCATTCTGGTGCGTGCCGGTTTTCAAACGCGTGAGTTTGAGGAACGTTTTATCTCGACCGGTATTCCCTACCGCGTAATTGGCGGCCCACGATTTTACGAGCGTATGGAAATCCGCGATGCGCTGGCCTATTTACGGGTGACGGTCCAGCCCGAAGATGACCTGGCACTGGAACGTGTGATCAATACGCCCAAACGCGGCATCGGCGCGACCACCGTTCAAAAGCTGCAAATCCATGCGCGCCGCCGGAAAATTCCGCTGACCGAAGCGGTTTACGAGATGATTGAGACCGAAGAATTGCGCGCCCAGACCCGCAGCAGTCTGCGCAAATTGATGGAGGATTTTGAACGTTGGCGTCACCAGCTGCGCGAAGTTGGACATACTGAACTGGCCGGCATTATTCTGGATGAATCCGGCTATACCGAAATGTGGCAAAAGGACAAATCGCCAGAAGCCTCCGGCCGTCTTGAAAACCTAAAAGAACTGATCGGCGCAATGGGCGAGTTTGAAAACATGCTAAGTTTCCTGGAGCACGTTGCCCTGGTGATGGAAGTTCAAGAAAGTGGCACGGCCGATATGGTGACGATTATGACCCTGCATGCGGCCAAGGGGCTAGAGTTCGACCATGTCTTCCTGCCCGCGTGGGAGGAGGGAAATTTCCCGAACCAACGCTCTATGGACGAAACCGGCCTAGCAGGTTTGGAGGAAGAACGCCGTCTGGCCTATGTCGGTTTAACCCGCGCCCGTAAAACGGCCACGGTTTTGCATGCGGCCAACCGCCAGATGTACGGCAACTGGATGAATTGCATTCCGTCCCGGTTTGTTGACGAACTGCCGTCGGCAGTCACAGATGTGATGTCCGAGGTGTCAGGCAGCAGCTTTGGCGGCTTTGGCAATTTTGGCGGAAATTATCAGGGCAGCCCTTTACTGCGTGGCCGTCAGGCCAATATGGTTGAGGACCGCCGCGATTTCCGCGATGACCCGTCTTATATCTATGAAACCGCAGGCGGTTTTGGCAAAGGCATGCGTGTTTCCCACAAAAAATTTGGTAATGGCACCGTGATTCATGTGGATGGGAACAAACTGGATATTCAGTTTGATACCGCCGGTCGGAAACGTGTTCTCGACTCTTTTGTTGAAACGTCTGAATAGAATTCCTATATAAAACCTATGCAGGTACATATCAAAAAACTTGTGGTCGGGTTTGAAACCCTGGACCAATTTGCGAAACATCAGGCGCGCGAGGCGAAATCAACACGTTATAACGGACAACCCGCCAGCGTGATCCGCACACGCTACCAGCCCAAGGCCGCTGACGAAATCCTGGAGACGGGGGGCAGTGCCTATCGCGTGATTAAGGGTAAAATGTGTTGCCGTCAAAAAATCCTCGGCTTCGAAACCACGGGCGAGGGCAAATCAAAACGTTGCCGCATTTACCTAGACCCGGAAATTATAGAAACCTATCACACGCCGCATCGCGCGTTTCAGGGCTGGCGTTATCTAAAGCCACAGGATGTCCCGCCGGATATCGGTACCTATGTGCCGGGACAGAAAAAACCGGACTTGCCACCTGAAATGGCGGATGAATTGCGTAAGGCCGGGCTTCTTTGACCTGCGGGTGCTAGCCCATTTCGTCAGCCGTTAACTTTGCCCTTGAAGTCGCCGTCATAAAGCCGTTAGGATGCCCATCTTTGAATGGCTTAGATTCAGGTGTGCCCATGTTTACCAATACGCGAAGTTTAATCAAAAACCATGGCGGTTTGATAGCCATATGCTTTTTGTTGTTGTTTTTCTCCGTTTTCGGGCAATCGCTGTTTTTCGGCCTTTATCTTCCTGATATTCAGGCCGATCTGGACCTGACCAAAACCTCCCTGGGGCTTTTGTATGCCTGTGCAACTGTTCTTAGCTCGATCGTTGTCATTTATTCCGCGAAGAAGCTGGATGTCTGGCCGCTCAGAATTTTTGTTGCCTTTACCCTTGTCGGCCTTGCGGTTGGTTGTTTTGCAATGTCATTGTCCTACACACTGCCGGGATTGTTTCTGGCCTTTTTCCTGCTCCGTCATTTTGGTCAGGGTTTGATGACCATCAGTTCAAACGCAACCATCAACCGTTATCTGACCGAGAATCGTGGCAAGGCGACCGCCCTTCGCGGGTTGGGTGCGCCGCTGCAATTGGTCGTCTTTCCGTTTTTGGTTTATGCGATTGCTGATTATATTGATTGGCGTACGGCATGGCTTTATTACGGCGCCTTTATCCTTTTGGTTTTGCTGCCGTCATTCTGGTATTTTTTGAAATCCCACCAACGCACAACCCACGCAAAGTGGGCGGCGGACATGAAACAGGCCGAAGCGGATGCCAAGGCCGCGGCCGATGCGCAAGCAGAGAATGGAAAGCCGGTAAAAGCCGCTCTTCTAAATTGGTCGGTGGCGGATGTTTTGAAGGATTGGCGGATCTACGGTTTAATCGCGATCTCCTTTATTTCGCCCTTTACGGGAACGGTCATCTTCTTTTATCAGGCAGATGTTGCTGCCAGTCTGGATTTAACCCCGTTGGGATTTGCAACCGCCTTTCCGTTTTTAACCATTGCTATGGTTTTATCCAGTTTGGGCACGGGGGGTGTTATTGACAGTTACGGTGAAAAACCGGCATTGGTGTCCTACCCCATTATTTACGGATTGGGGTTATTTGTCCTGACCCAAAGCGTTAATATGCTGACCCTCTATGCGGCGATGACACTGATCGGGATCGGCAGTGGCATTATGATGACAACAGGCGGGCCGTTATTGGCCAACCTATATGGCACGAAATACCTCAGCAGTGTAAAGTCGCTTGTCTTTTCCAGTGCGATCGTTGCATCAGCCATTTCGCCATTTTTGTTCGGCTACCTGATGGATCAGGGCGTTGATATTCTAAACATCTTTTTGGGCGTTGTGGCCTATTCAGCTGTGATCTGGGTGGTGGCCATTCCGTTGTGCAGTGTGGAAAAATACCGGGGATGATGCTCCGGCCTTTACTTTTTGGTTGAAACGCCCAAAATAAGGAAAAGGTGCTGGTAAGCTTTTTAAAACAAGGATAAAAAATGTCTGTATTAAAAGATAAGGTTGTAACCGTTTTCGGTGGTTCAGGATTTGTCGGCCGTAATCTGGTGGCTGCATTGGTCAAAGAGGGCGCGATCGTGCGCGTTGCCACCCGCCACAAAAGCAGTTGTTACCACCTTCGTACAGGTGCACTGGTCGGGCAGGTTGTTCCGATGGTGGTTGATTATGGCCATTTAACCAGCCTGAAAAAAGCTGTCCGCGGTTCAGATTTTGCCGTGAATACAATTGGAATTTTAACCGAAAGCCGCAAAGGGCAGTTCGAAACCGTCCATTGCCAGATGGCTGAAAAAATTGCCAAAGCCTGCAAAAAAGAAAAGGTTGGCCATTTTATCCATATCTCCGCCTTGGGCGCGGATGCGGATTCCAAAAGCCGTTACCAGCAAAGCAAAGCCAATGGCGAGGCGGCTGTTTTAAAAGTCTATCCTGCAGCCACCATTTTGCGTCCCAGCATTATCTTTGGCGAGGGGGATGGTTTCTTCTCCCGCTTTGCCAAGCTTTCGCGCCTTTTGCCGACTTTGCCATTAATTGGTGGCGGCAAGACGAAATTCCAGCCGGTTTTTGTCGGTGATGTGGTTGAGGCCTGCCTCAGCACATTTGCCCATCATGGCAATACGCCTGACTTTTTCGAGGGGCGCGTCATCGAATGCGCAGGACCGGAGGTCTATACCTTTAAAGAGTTGATCAAGTTTATCCAGAGTGAAATCGGCAAGGAAACACATTTGTTTAATATGCCGGTTTGGCTGGCAAAGTTTGAGGGGTGGTTCTGGCAAAAGCTACCGGGAAAGATTTTGACCGTCGATCAGGTACGTACCCTTCAATATGATAATGTTGAAAGCGGTCAGCATCTGACGCTTGAGGATATTGATGTGATCCCAACGCCGGTTGAAACGGTTGTGCCCTATTATCTGGCGGCGTACCGGACGGGCGGCGAATTCCGCCACGGCAGTGTCAGCGGCGCTAAAAAAGCCGGTCATTGATTCCAAGGCATTCTCTATAAGAATGGCGCTCCGTCCCCCAACTGGTATGGGGGAATACAGCCATACGCGCGTAACCTTAATCTATTTGTGAAATGCCCATCCTGTGATAGGATAGGCCTTCTTTTAAGATATGGTTAAGACAGGATATCCTTATGCGTGATGTGAAGTGCATTGTTTTTGGTTTGGCTTTGTGGGCCTTGTTTGGTCTGTATGTAACAACAGCGGATGCCGCGCCGCACCGTGCAGAAATCGCAGCCGTTGTAAATGACAGTATCATCACAACAAGTGATGTGGAAACGCGCTTGCTGCTGAATACCGGTGGACGTGCGGTTCCGCCATCAGAGCGTCAGGTCGCCTACAATGCCGTTTTTGATGAGCTGATCAACGAAACACT
>CAXGXG010000101.1:0-5975 GCA_964013525.1 uncultured Alphaproteobacteria bacterium
ATAAAAATATTTAATGTCCTCATATACCTCCAAAACGGCCTGATGGAATTCCGTATCTCCGGCGTGAAAATTTTCGAGCTGTTCCTGAATGGATTTCATCATGTTTTTTGGCTTTCTTTTAAAATGCGTTTCATATCTTCAACACTAAACGGCTTGGCCAGATAATCATCCATGCCCGCATCCAGACATTTGCGTCTGTCATCCGCAAGCGCATGGGCAGTAATCCCGACAATGCGCATCGGATCCTGACCTTTGTCACGCTCATAAGCACGGATTTGTTGTGTTGCGGTTATCCCATCAACATTGGGCATCTGCAAATCCATGAGGATCAGGTCATAAATATCATTTTGCGCCTTTTCGATGGCTTCCGTTCCTGTAGAGGCGACATCAATATTGGTGTATCCCATGCCCTCCAGCATATGACTGGCCACCAGAATATTCGGCTCATGATCATCAACCAACAGAATACGCATATCATGACGTGATGGGGACGCAGGTGATTTGACGTCTTTTATGGCTGTTTTTGCGATTGCCGGCCTGGCAAGCCCCGGCTCTAACGGCAAGTAGACCTTGAAAGTTGTCCCTTGACCTTCGGCGCTCTCAACCTGAATGTCACCACCCATGAATTCTACCAGTTCGTGACAAATAGTCAGTCCCAGCCCGGACCCACCATATTCGCGCGTGATGCTATTGTCAGCCTGCGTAAATTTGTCAAAAATATTGCGCATCTTATCCTTAGGGATACCGATGCCTGTATCCTGAACGGTGATTGTGACATCAATGATATTGCTTTGGCGTTCCTTTAATGCGCATGTCACCGTCACATGCCCTTTGCGCGTAAACTTGACCGCATTACCAATCATATTGATTAAGACCTGACGCAAGCGCAAGTCGTCTGCGTGAACAAAACCATCACTTCGGCTGCCATCGTAATCAAGCTCAAGGCGCAAGCCCTTGCGCTCGGCCTCTATCGTTTGCAAATCAACCACATCTTTAAGGAGATCTTGGATATAGAAATCCTTTTTATGCAGCTCAAAATTTTGCGCTTCAATTTTTGAAATATCCAAAACATCATTGATCAGGTCGGTCAATTGGCGTGTGCTGGTGCGCATAGCGGTGACGACCTTTTCACGCTTCTCGCCATCCATGCGGTTTTCGATAAGCGCATTGGTCAAACCCGTAATGACATTCATGGGCGTGCGGATTTCATGACTCATCTTGGCCAAAAACTCGCTCTTTGCGTGGTTGGCTGTCTCGGCCTGCTCGGCCATCTCGCGATATCTTTCTTCGTTTGCACTCAATTCTTTATAGAGTTTTGCATTCTCCAAACTCACAGAAAGCTGAGCGGCAACCCCTTCCAGAATTTGCGCCACATAACCGGTAAAGGCCGCACGTTTTTCATTTGCAAAAAACAATCCGCCGATAATCTTGCCATTTCGGGCGGTTACAGGGACGGCCAGATAACTGTTCACAGTGCCAAGACTGCTGTTTAAAAATGGCAACAGCTCCTTGCGCGATGAATAGTCTGCCGCCTCTTCAAACAAAAGATAGGGTTTATCATTGAAACATATATCCAAACCTGCGAGGCTTTGCAGGCCGGCCGGCAGGACAAAGGATTCCTTGTCCATTCCGAACACTTCGTAACGTGCGATATCTTCTTTTTGATTTGGGAAATAAATAAATACGCCACCGTCCGCCTGCGTCAGCTTCCCTGTTTGAGCAACGGCAATTTTGGCCAGCTGACTGCGGTCCAAGGTTGCCGCCATTGTCAGCATGAGTGCATTTAATTGTTCTAAGCGCCCCTTTTCGTCACGCAAATCACGTTGGGCCGTTTCGCGGTCCGTAATGTCGTGCGCTTGTACGATAAAGAACATAATCTGATCATCCCCGTCGCGCACGGCCGTAATGGCCGCATCTGCCAGGCGGACTGACCCGTCTGATGCACGGTATTTATCCGTACTTAAAACCGGGCCTTGTGTTTCGGCAGCTTCGCGAATGCGTTCAGGCCAGGTCTTTTGCATCTTTGGAAGACCTTCCCACCATTTACATTCCCAAAAATATTCACCCAATACATCTTCGCGCGAGACACCGCCTACCATTAACGGCAGTTCGTTGATGTCCATAATACGTCCATCAGGTGAAAGGACAGCCATAAACTGAAACTGAAGATTGAAAACGGTTCTAAACTTTTGTTCCGACAAGGCCAGTTTCTGGCCAATGCGCTCTTGTTTTGCTGTCAGCCATGCCAACAAGAAACTCAATAAGATGCCCGCCAAGGCGGTCAAGTAAAACAAAAGGATATTTAGGCGATTTTCAAAATCCGGTGTGGCCGTGAATTGCACCGTCCACTCCTGATCGGCAAGGTTTATGGTGCGTGTTTGTTGCAGGCGCGGAAAAATCTTTAATTGGGTTTCCGAATAATTTTCCGATTGAAACATTTGACGTTCAATCTGCATGTCTTGGCTTTCATATACGACAAAGTTCACTTTGGGTTGACGCGCATTCAAAACCCTGTTGAACAAATCCCGCACGCGGAAAGGGCTGTATATGGTCCCGACAAAATGGCTCTGGCGGTTGATGACATCCGTAGGGTCACCGCTATAGGTATTATAGACTGGTAAATAGATTAAAAAGCCAGGTTGGATATCTTCATCAATTTCCTGCACCAGCGTAATTTGATTTGTCGCCGCGGCACGGCCAGTATCACGTGCACGCTCAATAGCTTTGCGGCGCTTTTCCTCACTCATCATATCGTAGCCGATCGCAGCCCGGTTTCTCAGGTCGCGTGGCTCCAAATAGACAATCGGCAAGTACCAGTCGCGTTCTTGGTCGGGCCAAACCGTATATTGTTCCTGAAACATATCAGTGATGCCTTCTTTGAACAATTTCAGGTTTTGCCGTGGAACTGCGCGCGCGAACCCGACCCCTTGTATGCCCGGATATTTTTCATCCAAAGCCAAACGGTCAACATAAAGGCTGAATTCATCGCGCGAAACCTGACCACGGCTGGCGACAAAAAATGCCTTGGTTCCGCGCAGAATCGCAATATACGTTTCAATCCGGTCCTGAATTTCCTGCGCGGCAAGAGTTACGTTGCGGGTAAATCGGTCATTGCGGCTATCGGCAACATTGTCATACAAAGAAAACGTCATAACAGCGGTTACCGCCAAAGCGATAAACAAAACCAAAAGCGTTTGTTTTGGTACGAATTTGTGACGCTGCTGTTCCATCAGAATGTCTTTTCCATTTTTGCCCCCGCAACCAACATTGTATTGGTTAACTGTTCCGCTTCAACCAATGTTTGGCATAGCCGCAAACAGGCGTGATTGAGAGATTGTTTTGATCAGCATACTCAACGATCTTTTGCATTAGACGTCCCGCAGCCCCCGACCCGCGAAGGGTTTCAGGCGCGAATACGTAATCAATGTACAGATCCTGACCGTTAAGTCGGTAGTTGGCAAAGACCGTTTCACCGCTCTGTGTCATTTCAAATCTGTCTTTATCATCATTTTTAAAAAAATCTTTCATATACTAAAAACATTCCACTTGTAAGATCGTTCCGTTTCTTTTGGAACAAATTTTCTAACATAACCCTTTGTAAAGATTATAAATTCGAACAAAGGATGAATATGGGATTGCTTGTTGACGGAAAATGGAAAGACAAATGGTACGATACGGATGGAAATAACGGCAAGTTTGAGCGTTCCGCCGCGCAATTCAGAAACTGGCTGACACCCGACGGCGGGCCGGGACCACAGGGTCAAAAGGGTTTTGCCGCTGAAAAAAACCGCTATCACCTTTACGTCAGCTATGCCTGTCCCTGGGCACACCGGGCTCTCATCTATCGCACGCTATTCGGATTGGAAGACTTTATTGACGTGTCCTACACGGACTGGTTCATGGGTGAGAACGGCTGGACATTTAACGGCGAAGATGACTTTGTTGGTGACAAGCTCTATGGGGTGGAAAAGTTTTACGAGATCTACCTTAAAGCCGATCCAAAATACAGCGGCCGCGTCACCGTCCCTGTTTTGTGGGACAAACAGGAAGAAACGATCGTTTCAAATGAATCTGCGGATATTATTCGCATGTTCAATTCCGCATTTCAAAACTTAGAGGCTGACACGCCCGACCTTTATCCTGAAAACAAACGCGACAAAATAGACGAGCTGAACAAGCGTATTTACGAAACCGTAAACAATGGAGTTTACAAGGCCGGATTTGCCACAAAACAAGATGCATACGAAGATGCGCTTTATCCTTTGTTTGAAACCCTGGACGATATGGAAGGTCTGCTCTCCAATCAGCGCTTTCTTTGTGGCGATCTAGTGACCGAAGCAGACTGGCGCTTTTTCACCACATTGTTTCGATTTGATGCGGTCTATCACGGTCATTTCAAATGTAACGTCCGAAAAATCAGCGAGTATGAGAACCTGTGGGCTTACACGCGTGACCTGTTTCAACAGCCCGGCATTGCCGCCACAACCAATTTGCATCACGTCAAACATCATTATTACGTCAGCCACGATATGGTGAACCCGACCCAAATTGTGCCCGTCGGGCCTGACACTGATTTTAATGCCCCGCATAACCGCGATCAAATTGATAGCAAAACGCTACCCGCCAAATAGCAAACTTGCAATGGCAAAAGCCCCACTGGAATTGCGGCTAGCCGCTAGGGCGGATATTTGCATATCCTGAAGGGTTTGCAGCGACAGGAGCTTGGCACTTTCCTCATTCAGGTCTGCAAGGGTCAACTTGTCCGCACCCTCGGTATCAATGTTGATTTTATTCGCCGTAAAGTCTGCACGCGCTTGAAGGATGTTAATGTCGGAAGTGATGGTGCTGGTAAACTTTCGCACATCTTTTATTGCATTTCGAATGTCTGACAAGCTCTGCAGAATATTCTCTTCACTGTCCAATTGAATCAAACCTAAACTGCTGCGAACGGATGCAAAATCCTGCCCTTGGCGGACATGGCGCGATGTCCCGTCGTCATCAAAAACAGTGACCATACTGTCTCCTTCCAACAGGTTTGTGCCACGATAAGAACTGTCATAGATAACTTGGTCGAATTGCTGCATGAGCGCGCCGGCTTCGCGTGTGTATCGTTCCCCCAGCGGGGATACTGTTACCGTTTCGCTTTCACCAGGATCGGGCGCGGGTGTCGGGTCCGGTGTGGGTTCCGGCTCAGGCTCAGGTGGCGGTGGTGGCGGCGGCGGTGGCGTCTCGTACTGAATAGACTGTGTGCGCGCTTGAAAATCGCTTTGTGGCAAAACATCGTTGTACAGAGCAACATCGGAAAGATAACCATTAAAATTATATCCATCCGAACCATCCGGTCCGTCATGAAACCATAATCCCCCGCGTGATCCACCAATACCGATGTCACCGCTGTGATTGGAAAGCGGACGATTGACGGAGCCTGAACCCATCAGTTCCCCGTCCAAATAGCCACTGAACGTGCCGTTCGGCGCATCCAAAACCATTGCGATATGGTAGGTTTCACCGGCCTGTATAGGCGCGCTGATTCCAAACGGCCCCCAGTCCCCAGCATCAACACCCTCAACATAAATTCGGCCATTATCTATGTATATTCCCATACTGTTGACAGTTGCCCCTTCTTCATACAGAACCTGGCGGGAATTAACATCATCAGCACGAAAGGTCATCTCAATCGTGCGTTCACGTACGGTTGTTCTATTGATGCTGTTGCTGTCCGGAATAGCAATGACCGCCCCGGATGATCCATCAAAATATGCAGATGCGCCTCCACCTTCGTAAAGCGGTTCTTGGCCGAATGTCACCCCGGACCCGTTGGTCCCGTTTACCCCACCAATACTACCCTGGTTCGTACTGCCATTGGCATCGTCCATTTGCCAGTAGGCACCCGGATTTGACGCCAAAATCTGCTCATTGACAGTAGGTGGCGGCGGCGGTGGTGGCGGCGGCGGCGGCGGCGGCGGCGGCGGCGG
>CAXGXG010000102.1:0-5972 GCA_964013525.1 uncultured Alphaproteobacteria bacterium
CTGTCTTCATAAAGGCCTGCCCCATCCAAGACCAAAAGGGTTTGTCCCGCATCTACGACCTCGCCGTCTTTAACGTGGATGGAACGCACAATTCCGCCCTCCAGATGTTGAACAACCTGCTGATATCCGCGGGGAACGACCTCGCCCGGGGCACGAGCGACTTCGCTGATATTTGCGACCGATGCCCAGCCGATAAATGACGCAACTGTCATGCAGATCAGATAAATTGTCGTTCGCACGATTTTGGGGTTAATCGTCTCCTCCAACTGAATTGCTTGGGACAGAAACCGTTGCTGTTGATCTTTTCTGGAGTCGCTCATACCGCCACCGATTGTTGTTTACTGTTTAACTGTTGTGTCACCTGATCGTAACTTCCGCTGACCGCCTGACTATGACTGCGCAGGATCAAAACCTGATCCGCCATTTTTAAAAAATCATCCCGATACGACACCATAATCACGGTACGTATGCCGCGAATGCGTGATAAATATGTTTTTAGGTTGTGTCCCGCAGGGCCGCTAAGAAGGGCGTTCGGCAAACTGTCAATCATCAAAATTTTTCCGGGGTGTAAATATGCGCGCGCAAGGGCTAGCCGCGTCTCCATACCGGATGACAGGTTCAAACGGTTATGTTTTCCAATAACGGTTTCCAACCCATTGGGAAGCTTTTGAACATCGTCCCAGACATCGGCCAGGCGTAACGCTTTTTCAATATCCTTGGCGGATGCCGTTGGATTGGACAGGCGCATGTTTTCCAAAATCGTGCCGCGGAAGCTTTTCGGGTTTTTGGGAACATACGCAATTTGGCGCCGCAAATGCGGGGCATCCAACTGCCGCACATCGAAACCATCAATAAAGATGGCGCCGCCTTCAGGTTTGTAGAGCGACTTAATCAGCTTAAGGACTGAGCTTTTGCCGCTTCCGTTTTCACCACTCAGCCCCAACATCTCACCCGCACCCAACTGGAAACTCAGCCGTTCCAATACAGGATCAGCATCGGCGTCATACCTGAACGTGACATCTGCAAATCGCAACCTGCCCGTAATCTGAATCAATCGGGCGTGTGATTTTGCTGTTTCTTCTTCTGCGTCAATATCCATCAGATTGTTCACCTGAATGATGCTGTTGCGCAATTGTTCCAGGCGCGGAATCATCGTACATAGCGAATAAAATGGTGTCAGGATCCGCCAAACCAAAATCATGACCGCAACCAGACCGCCTGTTGACAGTGTTCCCGCCCAAATCATATGAACGCCGAAACCAATGGTCGCCACCGCTGACAATACTGTCAAACTGTTAGCGGACGTTTCCGCCATCATACCCAGCCAGCCCAATTTGAAATGGCTCATAATTTCACGGCCTGATAAATGCCTGAATTTCTCCTGCCAATGCTGTGTCAAACCGCAGGCGCGAATGTCATGTAATTTCTCAAAGGACTCAATTGTGAATTGTTGACGGGCAGAACTGCATTTTGCGGCAAGGCGGATTGCTGTTTTAACCTGCTGGCGCACAAAAGCAAAAATTAAGAGATAAAGCCCGATGACAATGACAGGCACCCAGATCAATGGACCTGCGACAAACCCGATGGCGGCAATCGCAATCACGACAAACGGGGCTTCCAAAACAGATAAACAGGCCGAACCGGAAAAGAAATCCCGCACCGATTCAAACGTTTTTATGCGTGCCACCTGGGCCGCAACGGATGCGCGTTCAATCAACGCAGGCGGCAAACCAATCAGGTGCGAAAAGATTTTATTACTGACGATATGATCCAAACGGCCTGACAGCCACGACAAGCCGCGTGACCGGACGTTACGTAATTTATATTCCAGCGCCACGGCGGCAAAGGCGCCAAGTGTCAAAATAGGAAGCGGGTCCAGCGTTCCCAATGCGATAATGCGGTCATAGACCAGCATAATAAAAAGTGGTATCGCCAGAGCTAAGAGATTGATAATGAAGCCGGCAATCATGATCTGAAGGAAATTCGGCTTAAACCTGTAAAGCAAAGCGCGGAACCACGAATGCCCGCTGCCGCTGCGCATGAATTTAGAGGTGGGTACACGGTTCAAATCGTAAGGCTGGAAAAACCACAAATGCCCTTTTTTAAAATCCGATTTACGTCCAGTTTTCAGCGCCTTGGTCTGGGGGTCGTAGATCACTACGCCCCCGTCCAGTTTTTTGGCAATCAGAATCAGGGGTTCATTCTTTTCCGATACGTAAAGCGCCGGTAAAATTCTAGAATCTACATCCTGCGGACGGCCCTGCATCGTCCGCCCGTAATAACCCATGTGCGCCATTGCGTTCAGGAAGGTGTTTTCGTCAAGTTCACGATATTGATAAGGCAAAGCGTCCAAAATCTGATAGACGTTACAACGCGGGTCTAATTTTAACGCCAGCGCACACAAGCACGCTTCCCACCTCCCATGCTCCCCAAAAGATTGAAATCCTGCACTGCACAATAGTGACAACATACGTGATGTTTTCTCTGTATATGCCAATGCCGAACTTGCCTGTGTCTTTTGCATTGTGCTCATAATCTCAACTCCTGATAGGGGAAAATATTTTCATCTTTGTGCGTATTCAGAACCTCGTGAACGGAACCTGACTGAATGAAAAAGGTCCGGTCGGCCAGCGCCTGAATATTTTTGTCTGTTGATGACAGGATCAGGGTTGCGCGCCCTTTTAATTGGGCCAAAACGCTAAAGACCTGATCATAGGCCTGTTTATCAAGCGCCTTGTCTGCATTGTCGAACGCGATAAAACGTGGACGGGCGGCCAACGCCCTGACAATCGCGATTCTCTGTTTTAATCCGGGCGGTATGGAATCAGTTTCCGTACCGGTTAAAACGGTATCAAAGCCAGACGGCAGCCGGGCCACATCCCGGTCGACGCGAAACAGGTTTGCAACTTCGCGTGCATCAGGTTCGGCAATCCGACCAAAGGCTGTGATATTGTCACGGATCGTGCCACGGAATATCGCAGGATCAGTTGAAACGAAGCCAACGTGATCTGCGCGTAAAAAATCCGGATAGTGTTTGAGGTCTTGACCATTTAAAGTGACTTGCCCGGCATCCGCCTGGTAAATTCCGGACATCAATTTCATCAGGCTGGTTTTCCCACACCCGTGGCCGCCCGCAATCAAAATACATTCTCCACCTGCCACGGATAAATCCACATCCTGAAACAAGGCTTGCCCGTCAAAGCCGAAGGAGACCCCCGACAATTCAATAGCGCCATCCTTGTGCGCAAGCTCCACCGTTTTTGAATTTCTGGCCCGGGACGGTATCGAAAAGACACCCTGCAACTGAACGCGCGCCAATAAAAAATCCTGATAACGGGTCCATAAACCCAAGCCCTTTTGAACGGGCTGCATCATCCGCCCTGACAGCAACAAAACCGCAATCAGGCCCCCCGATGTCAACTGGCCGTTCAGAACTGTAATGGCGCCAAAACTGATAACGGCCACAATCATCAGATTTGCAAAAACAGATCCCGCATTAAATGTATTGGCCGTTGCCTGCGTCACATCAAAATTTTTGTGACATGACTGGTTTTGCAAGGCTTCATAACGTCTTGAAAACTGCTTTTCCAAAGCAAATGCTTTGATATTGTGTATCCCTTCCAGCATCTCTATCAGAGCGTTATATCGATCGTCATCTGCGCCTTCACGGGCATATAACGATTTGCGCAAACGTTGCCCCTGGAACAATGAAAGAATGAAAAAGCCCGTTAAAACCGCAGCAGGAACCACGGCCAAATTTCCTGCGATATAGACGATTAAGGCAAAATAAAAAACAACAAAAATAAGGTCGATATAAACCGTCAGCGCATAGCCACTGTAAAATTCTTTCAATTTATTGACCGCCGCAATCCTGTGCAGAAATTCGCCAACACCTGTGTTTCCGACACCATTCAGGCGGGCTTGCAAAACGCGATTTATGGCAGAACATGACATTCGGTGTTCATAGGACGCGCCTGTTCGCCCCAGAATATAGGACCGGGCCAAACGCATAGCCGTTTCTAAAAAAATGGCCAGACACACCCCTGCAATTAATACAGGAAGCGTGCCTGACCCAGGGCTTGGTAAAATACGGTCGTAAACCTGCAGCGTCATGATCGGCAAGGCCAGTGACAACAGATTGATTGCCAATGTTGACAAAATCAAATCGCCACGCGCCGTTTCAAACCCTTCCGGACTGAACGGGTCTGATGATCCGGCGGCATGATTATTCGGTAACGGCTGTCCACTCATCCGAATAGTCCACCACTTGTGATATCCAAGGACGGGTCAACATCTAAAACGCCCAGCCCCTCGCCCACTGTGCCATCATGTTCGGGCAGAACATCCAATGCGTTGCCGCCAACAATGTCATCAAAAAGACCGGCTTCAATGGTTCCCGCTTCCGTCACAGAGCCCGCCACACCCAAACCATCCTGATCGGTCAAGCTGGCTGTATCGGATTGGACGCTCAGAACATCATCGACCAGTGTCAGAACCTCATCATCGCCGGCATCACCTGCGGCCTCATAAATGCTGTCTTGGGATTGATCATAAATAAGATTATCTACTGTCACACCCAGCGCATCGCCCAACTGTGCCGTCAGACTGTCGCCACCTGTGCCGCCGTCTTCGGCGTCGATCAAGTCTTGCGCCTGATTGCCCAAAATATCTGCGGCCAGATCAACGTCCAAATCAATATCACCTGTAATGTTTTCCACAGGATCAAGATTGATATCTTTGGTTAGATCACCCAATGCATTGTTAGCAACTTCCAAGCCGACATCAATATCAATGTCCTGATCCCCGGCAGAGTTGTCCGTTACGCTATCCCCTAACAGGTCAAGCGAAAGGTCAGTCTGCGCGTCAATATCACCAGCCAGATCCTCGACCACATCGGTTACCAGATGCAGCTCAACATCCGCAATCATTTGGTCAACAGTTTCAACATCCGTGGCCAGGCCGATGTCATTATCCTTGGAATTGCCTCCCAGCTGAATGGTATCGTATAAACTCTCCAAACCATCTTTTAAGACATTTAGGTCTGTAAAATCGCCGGCTTTTTCTATTAAAGCATCAATATTATTCAGGGCGCCCGGACCTTCGCCATCAAGAATACCGCCCAGATCACCAATACTGTCCAACGCCAGATCAGCATCCGCAATCAATGTCAGGCTGTCGTCCAATAACACATCAACCTCAGCCTTGATGACATCCGCGATATCAGCCAAAACATCAATACTGATATCCGGAAGCGTGCTCAGTTTATCTATCAGTGCTGTGACATTCCCTGTCACGCCATCGACCAGTGTTTGTGTTATCTGCACCAGGTCAGTGATTTGAACCAATAACGCATCTACAACGTCGAAAACCTGATCCAAGCATAAAACATCACAGAGCGAGACATCATTTAAAAAGTTAAAGACCTGATCGGTGAGTGTTGTCACCCCTTCGAATGTTGTGTCCAAAATCATGTCGAGGTTAATCAGCACGTTATTCACCTGAACCAGAACTTGATCAAGGTTCAGATCAATCCCCTTACAGGCATCAGGAATATCGGGATAACAGCCCGGATTGCAATTTCCATCATTGCCGTTCTGACCATCGGTGCCATTGTTTCCATCTGTACCGTTTTGGGCGCCGAGGGAAGTTATATTTTGTGTTGAAGATGCTGAATTTGAAGACAGGTTTCCGCCACTGAACAAGCCCTGTCCCTGTGTGGTTTCCGTTCCGCCAATTGTCCCCGCGGTCGAGGATGCATAACCAACCTGACCGGCAGCGCCACGCATGGAAATGCCATCTGAAAACGCGCCAAAGTCACTGGCCAGTGATTTCTCCCCAATACCAACGGGCCCTTCACCTGTCCCAATCAGGTCATAACCGGTCGCCGATGACCCCATCCCTTCCCCATTATACGCGTTGGGTATGAATCCGAAATCGCCCAATTGGATGACCGCTTCGGGCTGGTTCACTTG
>CAXGXG010000103.1:0-5970 GCA_964013525.1 uncultured Alphaproteobacteria bacterium
GGGATCTGACCGCCTGTCGGATCGCGCTCGCTTTCGAGCGACAGGTCCTTCTTTGCGTTCTGGTCCGATGTGTTTTCGTTATTATTGTTATATATATCGTCTGACATGACAGATATTATGTGTCTCTTGATTGATTGCCTACCCTTAACCGCACGTTAATGATAACGTCCTAGTATTAACAATAACTTCCATTTCTTAAAAAACAATAGCCAAAGGGCAGATAATATTCTGGCACGGGTTTTGCAACGCTTACGGTGACGAATAATTTTAACCAGTAGGCAAAACATGTCAGTATCATCGCTATCTACAGCATTATCCGGCCTAAAAGCCGCTCAGCATGCGATAAATAACGTATCGAACAACATCGCAAATGCGTCTACGGAAGGGTATTCCCGGAAAACTTTGCCCCAGGAAACGCAAGTTTCCCAACTGGGTCTGGGCCTTGGGGTCAGCTTAAATAATATTGTCCGTCGTGTTGATATGAATGTCTTAAAGGATATTTTCACGCAAAGCAGTCGGACAGAACAGTTTAAAACACGTGAAAGCTATTTAGAGCGGATTCAACAATTCCACGGCCCTTCCGAGGCCGAGAGTGCGATTTCTGCCGAGCTGTCACGATTGAACGATGCGTTCGCAGCATTGTCCGTATCCCCAGAAGATCCGGCACTTTTAAATACGACAGTCAATCAGGCGCGTTCAACAGCTGCCAAATTCAATGACTTTTCCGATTTGATTACCCAGCTTCGTAATGAAGCGCAGGAAGAATTAAAATCGGTTGTTACCGAAACGAATAACCTGTTGCGTGACGTGCAGGACCTGAACGAACAGATCAACCGCACATCAGCCAGCGGGCGTTCTGTTGCCAACCTGTTGGATCAACGTGATCAGGTCATGCGCAAACTGTCGCAAAACATCGATATTTCTTATTTCCCGGCTGAAAATGACACCATTGTTGTCTTGGATAAATCCGGTAAAACACTGGTTGACAGTTCAGCCAGAAACCTTGAATTTAACCCGACACCTTTGGGGCCAGAATCTTCACTGGGCAATGGTGGCTCGGCAACAATTACCATTACGGGCAACAACAGTGCAGAAAATGCCGACATTACCCAGCAGAAAATGGGCGGCCGCATGGAAGCTTTGCTGACCCTACGTGATGAAACGCTGGTGCAGTACCAGGCCCAGGTTGATGAGTTGGCACAGAAAACCTCTACCCGCTTTGCAGAGCAAGGCCTGACGATGTTTGTTGACGGCGCAGGAAACGTTCCCGCCACCACGACACCTCCGGCACCTGTAACCTATACAGGTTATGCAGGTCAGATGCAGGTGAACCCGCAAATTCTGGAAGACCCAACCCTGCTGCGTCAGGGGACGGCCCCGGGCGGCAGCGTTTTGCCGGCATCCAATGAAATTATTGACCGTGTCCTTGAATATACGTTCGGTGCAAACCGATATACGCAGGCAACCGGTAAAGTGGATATTAGCAGCGGATCCCTGTTTGCGGCCACAGGCCTGGAACAGTCCGCACAGGTTATCGGTAATCGTGACATTACAGATTATGTCCCCCTGACAGACCACCCTGATATTGCCGACGGCATGAGCTTTGACCTTGATGTCGGGGGCGGTGCGGTTTCCATTACAATTAACAATGGTGACAGCGCAACGGATCTGGTCAACAAAATCAATACCGCCGCCGGTGCCGGCAGTGCCCGCCTGAACGGTTTGGGACAGCTGGTGTTGGAAGCCAATGCTGACATCACATTTTCAGATAATACATTGGGTGCGGCTGGTGCAGACGCTCTGGGCCTCAGCTTCGGGACGACAACGGCTGAAAGCCCACAGTTTGCAATTCAGGTCGGAACGCAATCTCCGGTCACCATTACAATCGAGCCGGGCGATACCCAGGCAAACCTGATGGCGGATTTGAATGCCGTTCCCGGCATCACGGCCAGCCTGGATGCGAACGGATATTTGCAGATCAATTCACTGGACGCCAATGGCGTTAACAACGGTAAACTGGTTCTGACCAATGGACGTGGCAATCCGGTTGCCGCATTGGGTATGGAAACAGGCGCGGTCCGCCACGAGGCCTTCCGTTCTTCCAATTTGGGTGTGGACGGCAATGTAAAGACCGGTCTGACAGGCGCGCCCAGTATTGAAAAGCTGAGCCGCTCGATGGTGGCCTTTCATGCCGAGGAACATTCCGCATCCGTCGACCGCGTACAACGCGAAGAAACATTTTACAACACATTGAATGAAAGCTTTTTAAATGAAACAGGTGTTGATATCGATCAGGAAATGAGTGACCTGATCCGCTTTCAAACATCCTACACCGCCATGACGCAGATTATTCAGGCGGCTGAAAAGCAATTCGATGATTTGATCAATGCGATCAGATAATTTGATTTTTAGAAAGAGAGCACAGATATGATTAACCAGATCTCGCTTTTAGGGAACTCCACCGCCCAGGCCGGACGGCTGAAGGGGCTTAATGTTCAGCTGCAGGATTTGCAGCGTCAGCTGGCATCGGGCAAAAAGCACAATACACTGAGCGACTTTAAAACAGATGCCTTCCGTATTCAGGACCTGCGGGCCGAATCCTCTCGCCTGGATGTTTATTCGAAAAACATGAAACGCGTAAATACCCGTATGAATATCATGCTGGATTCTGTGGAGCAGATGCGTGAATTGGGTAACCAGATCCAAGACACCATTCAAATTCAGACCCGCGAGGGTGAGGTTGATATTCAGGACATTAACACCGTGGGTGATATGAATATCTCGTTTTTATATGACCTGATGAACGCAAAAGACGGCGACCGTTACCTGTTTGCCGGAACCGATTCTAATAACCGCCCGCTGGAGAGCATCGACAATCTGGTCAATACCATGGATGCCGAAGTGGCAAACTGGCTGGATGGCAGTCAGACCTATGATGAGATGATTGCAAATATTGACAATTTGTCTGATAAGGCGCTGGGCCTTTCCGACAGTCTTTCAAGCGCGGGCGAGGTCACTGTCAAGGTCGACAATAACGTCAATATTGATTATTCGATTAAAGCCGATGAAGACGGGTTTAAGGACATGTTGAAAGGTTTTGCCCTGGCCAAGGCGATCCGCTTTCCGGATGCTGCCACCGACATCGGAACTGAATCCGAATTCCACAAGCTTTTGACCTATACCGGAAATCTGGTGGCAGGCGGCGTGGAAAAAGCCAAGGACGCAAGTTATAGCCTGAGTTCCCAGTACAGTTTGCTGAAAAACGTTCAGCAACAAAACACGCAGGAACAGGGCATGTTAACGACGATGATTGAAGAAAAAGAGAACGCAGACCCGTCTGAGGTCGTGATCGGCATTCAGGCCATGCAGACGCAGCTGACCGCTTCTTATGAAGTGACACGCATTATGAGCGAGATGTCACTGGTTAACTTCCTCTAAGAGCATTTAAATATTAAAAAAAGCCCCCTTCATGTTTTGAAGGGGGCATATTTCATTTGGGGGAATGAAAAACTCTTAAAAATTTAAATTTGGATTAGATAGATTTAAGATTCATTTCGATGCGGTCGACGTCTTCGGCTGTCATGGCATCATTTTGCAACAAATCCTCAACCTTGCGCACGGCATGCATAACGGTTGTATGATCGCGGCCGCCAAACTGACGGCCGATTTCAGGCAATGAACAGGCGGTCATTTTCTTGGCCAGGTACATGGCGATCTGGCGCGGGCGGGCCACCGCACGTAAACGACGCGCAGAGGACATATCCGACATTTTCAAGCCATAAAATTCAACAACCGCTTTTTGAATGTCTTCGACGGTTACTTTTCTATCATAGGCGCGGAACAGGTCGCCCAGAATTTGTTCGGTCTGTTTCAGGTCAATAGACAGATTCATCAAATCTGAAAATGCCAAAATGCGGTTCAGCGCACCTTCAAGTTCGCGCACGTTGGTCGCGATCCGTTCGGCCAGATAATCCAGAACATCGTCCGGAACATCGTGATTGGTTTGTGCGGCCTTGGCGCTCAGGATTTTACGGCGCAATTCGAAATCAGCCGGCTGGATATCAACCGACAGGCCGCCACCCAAGCGGGACTTGAGCCGTGCGTCCAGACCTTCCAATTCGGCGGGGCTTTTGTCAGCCGCGACAATCAGCTGTTTGCCCTGATCCATCATCGCATTGAATGTGTGGATGAATTCCTGTTGGGTTGATTTCTTGCCACTGATGAATTGAATATCATCAATCATCAGGATATCGACGCTACGGAACGCATCTTTAAATGCCACCATGTCTTTTTCACGCAGGGCGCGGACAAAGTGATACATGAATTTTTCAGCCGACAGATAAACGACATTCTTTTCGGGGAAGCGTTCCTGCAATTCCCAGCCGATGGCATGCATCAAATGTGTTTTCCCGATGCCAACGCCGCCATAAAAATAAAGCGGGTTAAACAGCGTTTCACCGCTTTGACTGATGCGTTTTGCCGCAGCAAAAGCCAGTTCGTTGGCAGGACCTGTTACAAAACCGTCAAAGGTCATGTTGGGGTCAAGACGTGTATCAAAAAATGTATTTGAAGACGAAGGCGCAGCAGTATTGGCTGGCGTCGTTTTGTTTTCTGGAGAATCTTCGTTTGCAACAGACGCCTGAATAGCAGGGTCAACATTGATATCAACCATGCTGACAGGAGCCACGTGACCGTTCCATAGGCGGCGGATGGCGTCCACATAGTGTGAGCGTACCCAATCCGCCAAAAAGCGTGTTGGGGCGGACAGTTTTAATGTGCCTTGTTTTGCAGAAATAAAGACGAGGGGTGAGATCCAGTTTTTCACAGAAGCCGCGCCGATCTCTTTTTGCAAAAGTGTCACAACTTCTGTCCATTGAGAATCATATGCGGTTTTGATTTCTTCTGAGGCCGTTCCTTGGTTGGAGGCGACAATGTTCTCAGACGTCTTACCCATAATATTAAAATACCCCGATTTGGTCCTGCTTTCCTCAGAAAACAGGCACTATTCAACTCACTCCCGAATCTGCATTCGGAAAACTTCAAAGCCTGTTTCCAGGCGTACCATAGGCGTTCACGTAAACGAAAATTTACGTGTCGTATGATAAATGCTTCGATAAAAGCATACCGGTAAAACCGGCATCGATGAGAGGAGTTGAATTGAAAAAGGAATTTTTCAACACAAAACCGTTACTCATGTCCACAACAGGAATTAAACTACAGGGATTCGGATCGATCTTCAATGATTCAAATGAAGAAAATAAAAAAAATAATATTATTACCCAAATGCATGCGCCTACAGGTAACGCATTGTAAATAAACAATTTTCAACAATAAAAAAAGCGGCCATACGGCCGCTTAATCTTGAAAAATTCAATAGTCTAAGACGCTTAGCCCAATGCTTTAATGCGCTTGGACAGGCGTGACAATTTGCGTGAAGCTGTGTTCTTGTGGATCACACCTTTGGCAACGCCACGGTGAATTTCAGGCTGTGCATTGCGCAGCGCTTCAGATGCTTTTTTCTGATCACCTGATTCGATCGCTTCTTCAACTTTACGCAGGTATGTGCGAATGCGTGAAACGCGGTTTTTGTTAATAACGCGGCGACGTTCGTTGCGGCGTGTTCTTACAACGGCAGAATGGTGCTGAGCCATATCATAAATCCTTACTGTTAAAAGTCATATTTTTATTCAGCCCTGTAACTACCCGTTAAACAAGGCAGAGTCAAGTATTTTTAGCTATTTATCCTGAAAATCAGGGTCGCGCTTGTCCAGAAACGCTTTCATCCCTTCTTTTTGATCATGGGTTGAGAAACTGGCATAGAACAATGCGCGTTCATGGGCCAGGCCGGCTTTCATATCATGATCTTCGGCAAATTGAACGGCCTGCTTGACCAAGCGTGTCGCTGTCATTGAATATCCCGCAATCTCTTCGGCAATCTCCCAGGTACGATCCGGGCTATTGTCGTCCACT
>CAXGXG010000104.1:0-5968 GCA_964013525.1 uncultured Alphaproteobacteria bacterium
TGAGTCACCGCTGCCCGTCTCGATTTCCTCAAACACCAGACCCGACTCGGTAGTTTTGGCGCCCTTGGATTCGCCCGCCTTCTTGACGTAGGCGGCGCTTTCCGCCTTCTCCTTTTCAAGTGATTTAGCCATGCGCTTTTCGGCAATCGCCTGAACCTTATCCATGAACCCTTCTGTCGGCAATGTACGCGCCGTTAAGCCACTGCGTTCAGCCTCATCCGCATCCATAAAACGGCCCGTCAGACACAGCTCCATCGCTTTGGAGCGGCCCACCCGTTTGGTCAACCTTTGTGATCCGCCGATTCCCGGCAGGGTGCCCAGTTTGATTTCCGGTTGGCCGAATTTTGCATTCTCAGCTGCCAAAATGAAATCACACAACATGGCCAGCTCGCAACCACCACCAAGGGCGAAACCGGAAACGGCAGCAATCACAGGTTTGCGACACTGGGCAAAGGCTGCGTTTAAACGCCCGTAAATGTCAACGGCTTCCATGGTGCTGAATGTCTGATCGGCCATTTCTGAAATATCGGCGCCGGCTGCAAAGGCCTTTTCACTTCCGGTAATGATGATAACGCGGATGCGACTGTCGTGCTCAGCTGCGTGAAGCGCCTCAATGACCTCTTCCATTAAGGGTGTTGAAAGGGCGTTTAATACCTTGGGCCTGTTCAGGCGCAGGGTCAGAATGTGATTGTTTTGTGAAGTCTGGATTGTTTTTTCATCTGTCATAGAGGAAAGAGTAATTAATTTTGGCGTGTCGGGCAATAAAAGGTTGAACGCCCGCCTTGCTTAATTTTTTGAATACCACCTGTCATGATCACATCACATGTGCAGTCAGGGCAGGCTTGTCCCCTTTTATTATAAACTGACCACTGGTTCTGAAAATAGCCCATTTCGCCGGTCGTCTGAATGTAATCCCGCAGGGTTGAGCCGCCCGCGCGGATGGCTTTGTCCAATACGAGGCGAATCGCGCCTACAAGGCGGTTGATTTCGCCCTTGTTTAATTCCCCGGCCGGACGTGTCGGGTCGATATTGCTTTCATAGAGTGCTTCGGATGCATAGATGTTGCCTATACCGGTTACAATTTTCTGATTCAAAAGCGCATTTTTAATCGCAACTTTTTTGCCACGCAACTTTTCATCCAGATAGGCGGGGCTGAAATCATTGGAAAGCGGGTCCGCGCCCAAATGGACAAAGAATTTATGTTTGTCGACGGAAGGTGTTTCACAAAGCCCAACCATACCAAAGCGGCGGGCGTCATTGAAAATCATATACCGGTTATCTTCGGTTACTAAAACGAAGTGATCATGCTTGCCGTATTCGTCCGGTTTGTCATCCAATACTGTGATTCGTCCTGACATACCCAGATGCAGGATCAGGGTTACGTTCTCGGTCATTTCAATCAAGATATATTTGGCGCGCCGATTGATGCGGCGAATGGTTTGCCCCTCAACCGTGTCCTTTAATCCTTCGGGAAACGGGGTGCGCAAATCGGGACGGCGCAAAATCAGTTCTTTAACAACGGCGCCGTTCAGGGGTTTTTTTAAACCCTGACATACAGTTTCAACTTCAGGTAATTCGGGCATATCTGATTACCGACCCGCCGTGCGTGGCTGTGGGGCGGGCTTCGTAGGTGCTTTGACGGTGGCGGGTTCAGGAGCCGCGGCCTCAGCTTTGTTATCAGAAACAACCATGCTTTCCTCCAATTCAAGAACATCAGCGCTGTCCGCTTCGGTCTTTTCAGTGGAGGTGGTGTCAGGCGATTCTGCGTCTGTATTTGTGGCCGTTGCCTCACTGTCTTGCGGGGTGTGTTCATCTACCTCTGGTTTTTCAGTCTGGGCCGTTTCATCAACTGCTGTCTCTTTTGCATCAACGTTCATTCCGGCTGGCGCATCGACGTTTTGTTCTGTGGTCACCGCTGTATCCTTGATATCTGTAAGGTTTGTATTGGCGGCGGCCTGTCGATCAGGCGTTTGGGATAGGGTTGTTGTCTGGCTTTCTGTCGGTTTGGCCTCTTCATTAAAATCGGCAATGGCATTTTTAACCCATGTGCCCGCATTTTGAACGGCTGTTTGCGTCATGGGTGCGTTCCATGCGCTCTCCAAGCCTTCGGCGGTGGCCTCAGCCGGGGCCATGATATCTTGTGTTTCGTAGGCACCATAACCATAAGCCGCGGCACCTGAAAGTGCCAAGCCTGTCATAACCTTACGAAAGAACCCCATTTTCTTTTTCGGGGAATTCGATTTTGCTTTGCTCTCAACCTTTGGGGCAGGGCGTGGGTCATCCTCGTGGCGGCGTTTGTAAACACGTTCATATGATTCGTAATAGCTGATATCAGGCATCGTGACCTCTGTCTAAGCGTAAATTAAGTGTTAAGATTGCTTATGTTTAACATAAACGCAGCGCTTTTGTCAATGGATAAAAGGGTTTAAGCCAAATATCGGTAATGACGGTAAATGCAAAACAAATCCATTTTGAGGCTATGAGGGGCATTTTTATACAGCCGGATAGCTGGCGCGTGACACAAACAAAAAAACACCCCGCAAGTTTGCAGGGTGTTTCTTTGAAATAGGATATTAGGCTTAGATCCTTAACCTTTCAGCGCTTTTCCCGCTGTGTCGGCCAGGGCTTTGAAACCGTCTGCATCGTTAACGGCGATATCCGCCAGAACCTTGCGGTCCAATTCGATGCCGGATTTTTTCAAGCCGTTCATAAATGTTGAATATGTCAGGCCGTTGATGCGTGCTGCCGCATTAATACGCTGAATCCACAGTGCGCGGAATGTACGTTTTTTGTTGCGACGGTCGCGATAAGCATACTGACGTGATTTTTCCAAACGCTGTACCGCAACGCGGAAACAGTTTTTCGCGCGGCCGCGAAAGCCTTTGGATGCTTTAATTACTTTTCTGTGACGGGCGTGTGCCGTTGTTCCACCTTTGACGCGTGCCATTATTTCTCTCCTTCGCTGCTGGAAGATTTAGATTTACGTTTCAACTTGCGGTTATAAGGCAAGAAGTTACGCAGAACGATACGCTCATCCGCATCACACAAGATTGTTGTGCCGCGCGCTTTGCGTTTCATAGATTTTGGCTTGTTTGTCATCATGTGGCGGGCATAAGCCTGCTTAACTTTGACTTTACCGGAGGCTGTGCGCTTGAAGCGTTTTTTCGCAC
This sequence comes from uncultured Alphaproteobacteria bacterium, assembly GCA_964013525.1. Taxonomy (GTDB): domain Bacteria; phylum Pseudomonadota; class Alphaproteobacteria; order Micavibrionales; family CSBR16-224; genus CATLPD01. Next base: position 3,171 of record CAXGXG010000104.1, read on the forward strand.
CGGATTTGGTTTTCATCTTTGGCATTTGATCCTCACTTTACTGTTGGTATCATGATGTTTCACGGACGAGGCATGCCAATGGTTATCGCCTGCCCGCAACTGTTCGGCGTTTATAGGATGGATTGCATGTCTGTGTCAAGGATTCTGTGTTTAAAAACCTTTGGTCCTCATTCATGCGCAAGCCGTTGAATTGCGCCAAATTATACAGGATTGACGTGCCCCTGGTCCTGACCTATATTAATAAGTGGGAGTTTGACATGTTAAAAGAATTGTTATTTCAGAAGGATAGTGCCTTCACACGTGAAGACGGGCGACGTTCCAGTCGCCTTCAGGATGAATTTGCATCTATCCTGATCAACGGGCACGAATATCAAATTAAAGATTGGAGCCGTGGCGGCCTTTATTTTAAAGGGATTGCCAATGATTTGGCTGTTGGTGATCACATGAATTTCACACTAAAATTCGATTTGCCGCATCAGACTTTTACGATGGTACACAGCGGGCGGATATTGCGCCGCCACCATGATGGATTTGCCCTTCAGTTTGATAGACACACACCGCAGTCAAAAGAAAACCTCGCGCGCGTGATGGACGGCGTTCTTAGCCGCAGTTTTGCAGATTCCTATCATCAGGATCTGGAATCCTTTTAATCTTTCCTTTTTTATCGGAGTGTATGACATATGATTGATGCCGGTTTTGTCATGTTGGCGATGTTTGTCCTGGCCGCTATTATGGTCTGGGCATTTTTTACGTTCACACCGGAATATGTCGATGAGAAATCCGTATCCGCTTATAACTGGTCGGTTATTGCAATTTTGGGGCTGATTTGCGCAGCTTTCAGTTTTAAGGCCTTTGCCTATCTATCCGCACCGCGCTATAGCGACTTCTTACCCATATTGCTGTTTCTGGCCAACATGATGATTTTGGCTGTCGGGCTGGTTGTCGGGTTTTTGGTGCGAAATTATTTTATCTTTAAATCAAGCCGCGGTTTTTTCCGATAGGCCAGGTGCGTTGCGCTTACTGTATCCGGTAATAAATAACGCAGGATATATTCGTGCTTGTTTCATCATAAACCGTATCTGATTTACAGCGGTCATTGTAGGGGCCATAATTGGCAAGGATGCGTCCGCTGGACGGGTCGCCATTGTCAAGTTTCCTGTCAACAGATGCGGCTTGAAATGGTGTCAGTAATGGCTGAACGGTCTGGCCCGGAAGGCCGCCCGATAGCCTGAAAATCTGACCTGCTGAACGTTCGCGGCCGCCAGCACCCGTCATCATTAATGGATCAAAATAAGCCTCATACTTTCCACCAAAAGGGGAAGTGGGGGTCGTCTCGCCATTTACGGGAACAGCCGGATTGTTTGACAGTAAAACACCTGTAATATAGTCACCCAATGAGAGGTGTTTCCAAAAGTTGTAAGACTCAAAATATTGGCCTGAGTTTAAAGGGGTCAGCCATGTCAAATCAGATGTTATACCAATGATGTTATTCCCGTCACCGTCCTGACAATAGTTGGCCGCCGTACAACCGGTCATGCGTGTGGTGGCCTGCGGAAAATCGCCGGGATAGTATTTATACTGGTCACGAAATGTCGTCATTGCCCCCTCAAAGGCCTGAAGGTCTTTGGCAACGCGCGTAATCTTGGCGCTGTTCATAAGTTCTTGCCCCTTGATGACCCCCCCAACCAATAAACCGATAATGATCATAACGATTGCGAGTTCGACAAGTGTAAACCCCTTGTCATCAGCATCTTTTTTATATTGCATCCTGTGGGTCCTTATACACTGTTTTTAGTAATATGCGTGCGGTCAAGCTTGGTAATAATGGATAAATAGTTGGTAATATCATTGATGCCGACAATCCCGACCAGGCCGTCTTTTTGCGTAACCAGAAGGGTTCTGAGGTTCAATCGGTTCATCATATCAAGGGCTTCGGCTGCGGGCGTGTCCGCATCAACCGGCATCAGGTTTTTTATATCTGTCATCTGGGATCCGACGTGTGTCCAACCCCATCGCTTGCGATCCGTTGACATGACCGCCTGAACGTCAATCATACCGGATAAACGTCCCTGATCAACAACGGGAAAGTTCTGCTGATAATATTTGTAGACATATTGCTCAACAAAATCATGCAGGTTCAAATCGGGAGAAACATGTACGTAGTCTGTATTCATGAAATCGCGTACAGTTTGCCCCTCTAAAATCGACCAGCTTTCGGTTTGGCGCACGGCATATGTTGCAGCCCCGAGCATGAACAAACCCATTAACGCAATCCAGATAGACCCCAAAAGGTCATCAAAAATTGTAAGGCGATAACAGCCGTAAACCATCAGGCAAAAGGCAAAGATTTCACCCAGATCGGCCGCCTTACGCGTTGCGATGACCAAATTGTTATGTCTGAGCCACAGCCACGCGCGAAGGGCGCGGCCCCCATCCAGCGGGAAAGCCGGAATAAGGTTAAAGCCGGCCAGCAAAAAGTTTAAAACGGCCAGATAATGGAACATTTGAGCCACGGGCCCTGTTCCGAAATTTAAATTGATTCCATCATAAACGGCCCAGAATGCCAGTCCCAGCAGAAAACTCATGATAGGTCCGGCAATCGCCATCATGAATTCGCCGCGGGCGTGGCTTGGGCGCCCCTTGAATTCGGCAACGCCACCAAAGATAAAAAGCCGTATGCTCAAGATTGGCATGTTGTAATATTCGGCAATGATGGCGTGGGCCAGCTCGTGAAAGATGATCGAGGCCAGCAATCCGACAACAGACCATACAGCCATATGCTGATACGTATCAGGGTC
>CAXGXG010000105.1:0-5955 GCA_964013525.1 uncultured Alphaproteobacteria bacterium
TCTGGACACTTCGCGCATATTGACCAGCGGATCAATTGTAAAGAAAAAGCTGGCGCCAAATGAATGTGAAGACCTGACAAGGTTTCCAACATTACCGGGCTTACTTATTCCTTCGACACCCATTGCAAAATAACCACGATTCATTTCGAACTTCCTGTTTAGTGACATGTGCAAGGCTATGATATACAATAAAAGATATGAAACCTCAAAGTGGAAACGCACTCTTTTTGATTTTGATTGCCGTGGCATTGTTTGCCGCGCTGTCTTATGCCGTCACAAATTCCGGCCGCGGCGGTGGAGGCATTGACCGCGAACAAGCGGAAATTTTAGCGGCTGAAATGACGCAATATACATCCCTTATGAAGTCAGGCGTTGACAGATTAATGTTGATCAACGGTTGCGACGATAACGAAATATCTTTTTATACCGGCACATACCCCCACCATGTGGGGTATTACTTTCCGCATGCCAGTGCCGCCGATATCAACAATAATTGCAACCTCTATCATCCTGATGGCGGTGGAATGACGCCGCAACTTGTTCCTGAAGGCTTTCAACGACTGGATGCATTCACATCCAACCCGCACATTTTTACAATGACTTATCTGCCGTTGCGGACCTATATCCCTGATATTGGCAGAAACTATACCAGCAGTTCAGATTTTGAAGCTTCAGAACTGGTTGTTGCCGCCCCCATGTTGAGCGAGGAGGTTTGTCTAGCTATTGATAGAGGCCTTGGGGTCGAAAACACAGGCGGTGCACCGCCGACGAATGCATCATTCCGGGGAAACAATCTTTCAAGTTCTTGTGATCTCAGCATAAACCGGACCTGCAGCATCATTGATCGCGCCTACGGTATTCCCGAGATTGTCGGCAAATCAGCTGCCTGCATATATAATCCAAACAATTCCGCGCATATTTCATCGCCGCGCTATATTTATTACCACGTTTTGATCCCCGGCTAAATTGGGCGGTTCAGTCTGATTTTTTAAAATTTAATCGCGCGGTATTCTTCCAGAGCTTCTGGATTTGCGAGGGCTTCGCGGTTATCAATTTCGCGGCCGTGAATAACATCCCGCACAGCCAGCTCTGTGATCTTGCCGCTTTTGGTTCGTGGAATGTCCTGCACAGCAATAACTTCTGCCGGGACGTGACGTGGCGAGGCCCCTTCCCTAATCGTTTGTTTGATCTTATCAACCAGTTTGCTTTTTAGTTTCTCGCCCTTTTTCATGACGACAAACAAGATTACACGAACGTCACCATCCCATTCCTGTCCAACAGCAATGGATTCTTTAACCTCGGGCAGTTTTTCAACCTGACGATAGATTTCAGCCGTGCCGATCCGAACGCCACCCGGGTTCAGCGTGGCATCCGACCGTCCGTGAATAATCATACCGCCGTGCGGTGTCCATTCGCACCAGTCACCGTGACACCAGATATTATCAAACTTGTCAAAATAGGCCTTATGATAACGTTGGCCGTCATCATCCTTCCAAAACCCCACAGGCATGGATGGAAATGCGCTTTTACAAACCAGCTCCCCCTTCCCCTCTGTCACGGATTGACCCATGGTATCAAAGACATCAATATCCATTCCCAAACCCGGCCCCTGGATTTCACCGCGATAAACTGGGGATATCGGATTACCCAAAACAAAACAGGACACGATATCCGTTCCACCGGATATGGAAGCTAAATGTATATTTGATTTGATATGGTCATAAACGTAATCAAATGCTTCATGCACAAGGGGGGAGCCAGTTGAAGCCATCATCCGCAGGGACGACAGGTCATATTTCTCACCCGGTGACAGGTCATGCTTTTTTAAAGCGTCGATAAATTTGGCAGATGTACCGAAATGGGTGAACTTCTCCTCCGCGGCAAAATCAAACAAGGTATAGCCATTGGGATAGAATGGTGACCCGTCATAGAGCGCCAGTGTCGCTTCACTCGCCAAAGCGGTGACCAGCCATTGCCACATCATCCATCCCGTGGTTGTAAAGTAAAACACACGATCATCACGCCGGATATCGGATTGAAGCTGGTGTTCTTTTAAATGTTGCAAGAGTGTCCCACCCTGGGAATGGACAATACATTTTGGCGTACCGGTCGTTCCTGACGAAAACATGATGTACAAAGGATGATCAAAGGGCAGCATTTCAAATTCGATATCTTGTGGCAGATACCCTGAAATCAAATCATTATAAAGGACTGCGCCCGCCGGCAAGCTGACCTTGTCCTCTTTGATATATTTGACCACGATAAATTGCTCAACGCTCGGCAAGGCTTCAACAATTTGTGCCGCCTTTTCCAAACAATCGATTTCTTTTCCATTGTAATAATACTTATCACTGCACAGAAACACTTTGGGTTCGATCTGACCAAATCGATCCAGAACGCCCTGAACGCCAAAATCAGGGGAGGCCGAGGACCATATCGCCCCGATTGACGATGTTGCGAGCATAGCGATAATCGCTTCGGGCGTATTTGGCAGATAGCCTGCAACGCGATCACCCTTTCGTACGCCTTTTGACAGCAAGGCTTGTGACAGCGCACTCACCTGATCATATAGCTTTTTAAAAGACAGGCGGCGCTCAACCATATCCTCACCACGAAAAACAATGGCATCCTGGTTATCGCGACGACGCAAAAGATTCTGGGCAAAATTTAAACGCGCCTCGGGAAAAAATTGCGCATCTTTCATGTGCTCTGCGGACTGGAGGACGGTGCTGCCCTTGGTTTCAGCGATGACACCACATGAGTCCCAAACAGCCGACCAAAATGATTCAGGGTGGTGCGTCGAAAATTCCCAGAGGTCATGATAGGTTTCAAATTCGGCGCCCCGGGCCTTCCCCAGCTCCTCCATAAATTTGTAAAGACGAGTTTGTTTTCGGGCGCCTTCTTCAGGCTGCCATTTCATCTGGTCTTCCGCGCTCATATAAAAATCCATGCAATTGAAAGTCTGCAAATGATAGAAATAATTTCATTCCGTGTCAAAGCGTGTTTAAACGAGTTCAAATCAATATTAAAATATTATTTCGCATTTTACGGGAAAAATGGTCGTTACAACCAAAGCAAAGGCAAAAAACGAATGTTTTTTACATATTTTGCATTTTTTACTTGTCATAGATCGATTCGTATTCTATAAAGAATGTACACACACCCTCTATTACCGCCGTTTGTCCGGAGTTAAGACCCTCTTGAATTTATTTATGAGGTATTCTGCTCCGGACAATCATTTTAAGGCCCTTTCATAGGCTTAAAGAATTCCTATCATAATCATGACAAAGATAAGATGCGTTGCATGATGCAGCGTCTGATCCAGCCCATAAACAAACCAATAACGAATCTGATTAATGCCAAGCTTGCGTTTGCTGACATACAGGGACTTGGCGCGGTCAATTACAGCGTGAACAACAAAATCGATGAGCGCAAGCCACCAATACCCCACATTGAATAGACCAACAATAATCAAGGTTCCCATGGCATGGATCGCGGCATGGGTAAATAAGGCCCTGCCCCCTTCTGCCTCCAGTGGTTTGGATTTCTGCGTTGCCATCCAGCCCGGCTGTATAAAATCACATAGCAATTGCTTGATTAAAAATGCAAAAATCAATGCGAATACGCTAACAAGCGACATAAATACTCTCCATTTAACTTCTGAATGATTTTAGACAACAAAGCAAAAGGGCCTGGCTCCCCAGCCAGACCCTTTAACAATGGGAGTATGTTAGCCTACGGCTGACCAAACCATTTCGACCCGCCGTATAATTTATATTAACATCAACTTCGTTAATATTTTATGTAAAATACAGCTTAGTTTTGATTTATTTGAGATCGTCGATCATGCCCTTTTCAACTGAAATGGCAAATTCATCGTCGGCGACGCGGCCCTCAATCTCTTTCATAGCTTCTGAAGACAGTTTTTTGCCAATAATGACGTAAGATGTTTCTGTTTCCAAAACAGCCGGACAGCCGCAACCGCAACCACCGCACATGCGGAACGCTTCAGGTGTAATGTCGTTGTATTTCATAGGAACCTCCATAATTTCATTTGTGTTCTTTATATATGATTCGTAGACTGTTGGCATAACAAAAGGATTGAAAATGGTAAATATACCCGAGCAAAATGATTTTTGCGTCTATTGTTACGACTTTCAGGCGGATGGCCAGGCCGTTAATGCCAAACAAACAGGCGATTCTGATGATAGCGAGCTGACTTGGTGGCACCTGGATGCCATGAAGCCTGAAACCCGCGGTTTCCTGCTGGAGGAAATCGGCCTTCACGACCTGATTGTTGACGCCCTGCTGGAAGAAGACACTCGCCCACGTATCCAGCAATTTGAAGACGGACATCTGATTATCCTACGCGGTGTAAATACGAACGAGGATGCTGCCCCGGAAGATATGATCGCGCTTCGTATCTGGGTCGATAAATACAGAATTGTCACAATGCGCAGGCGTGTTGTAAAAACTATGCGCGACATGGCCGAACGCGCAGAATCAGGCACGTTCCAAGCCAAACGTCCCGCTGACATCCTTTCATTTATTGTTGGTCGACTTCTACATCATACATCACCCGTTGTTGCCCATTTAGACGACCAGTGTGATGAAATGGAAGAGCTGGTCATTGAAGATCCTGACAAGTCTCTTCGCTCAAAGGTAACAGTCCTGCGAAAACAGGCGATCATGCTGCGCCGTCACATGGCCCCACAGCGCGAGGTTGTCAGCGCCCTGCGCATTATGGATGACGAATTATTGAACAGTCATCACAAACGTGAATTTCAGGAATATACCAACATGGCCACCCGTCTGGTCGAGGATCTGGATATGCTGCGCGAACGCACCCAGATTATTCAGGATGAGCTGTCCACAGCCCTTGCCGATCAGTTAAACCGTAATATGTATTTGTTATCGGTGATCGCGGCAATCTTTCTTCCCCTTGGCTTCTTAACGGGTTTACTTGGCATCAATGTCGGCGGCATTCCGGGGGCAGACAATGGACATGCCTTCTGGTATTTTTCCGCGGGCCTTGGCATATTAATTCTTTTTCAGGTAATTCTGTTTAAAAAGGCCAAATGGTTCTAATTTTCACCCACAGGAATAAAAAATAATATGACGTCTAAAAAGATCAAACCTGTTGCCCTTGGTTGGGAAGAATGGCTAAGCCTTCCCGGATTAAAAGTCCCTGCCATCAAGGCAAAGATTGATACAGGTGCAACGACATCATCTCTTCACGCCTTGTATGTTGAACCCTATAAATCAAAAAACGGAAAGCGTGTCCGTTTTGCGGTCAAGCCCCTGCCCGACAAACCCGACATTATGCTGCAATGTTCCGCAAAAGTTGTGGATGAGCGCGAGGTGACCAGCTCCAACGGTGAAGTTGAATTGCGCTATGTTATTCAAACAACCGTGGCTGTCGGCGATCAGAAATGGCCGATTGAAATGACGCTGTCCAACCGCGAAAACATGCAGTACCGTATGTTGTTGGGGCGTTCTGCCCTGCCCGAGAACTCGACCGTCAACCCAACAGTATCCTTTTTACACGGAACGGGTAATCTGTTGTCTTATGATGAGATCAGCCAAAGCGACCTGACCTTCAAACCATTGAAGATTGGCGTCCTGAGCGAAAGCGAGAGCATCTATTCTACGGCACGTTTATTGGAAGCCGCGCGCGCACGTGGCCATGATGCGGAATTGATCCGCACATCTGAAAGCTATATGAACATCGGTTATGAGACTGGCCGGGTTCATTACGATAAAAAAGCATTTGATAAATATGATGCGGTTATCCCGCGTATCGGATCGCGCCTGACATTCTTTGGCACAGCAGTGGTGCGGCAGTTTGAAACGACAGGCACCTATTGCGTGAATACAGCCCAATCCATTACGGCATCACGCGATAAGCTCTATGCACATCAAGTTATGGCCCAGAACAAATTGCCAATGCCGAAA
>CAXGXG010000106.1:0-5933 GCA_964013525.1 uncultured Alphaproteobacteria bacterium
TGTAGACATCTTTCAAGTGGCTGACGATCACATCGCGCACACGTTCAAGCCCCTGTTCCTTTAGGGCAGAAATCGCAATGATATCTTCATGGCGTTCTGCGGAATTCATCATTTTTGTTTGTTCAGTCTCATCCAGCAGGTCGACCTTGTTCCAGACTTCATAAATATGAGTGGCCTTATGCGTATCGATACCCAGTTGTTCCATCGTTTCAATGACATCAAGCTTCTCGGCTTCAGAATGTGGGGAGGCAATATCACGGACATGCAAAATGATGTCGGCCTGTTCAACCTCTTCCAATGTTGCACGGAAGGCAGCAATAAGGTGGGTTGGCAGGTCTGAAATAAAACCAACTGTATCGGACAAGATAACTTTCATATGGTCATCCAGTTCAATCGCGCGCATTGTCGTATCCAGCGTCGCAAACAGAAGGTCTTTGGCAAAAACCCCCTCACCCGTTAATGCATTAAACAGCGTGGATTTTCCGGCGTTCGTATATCCGACAAGCGCGACAATCGGATATGGTACCGTTTTTCGGGCTTTACGTTGAATTTTGCGGGTTTTACGGACCTTTTCAATATCCGCTTTTAATTTTGTAATTTTCTCACCGATGAGGCGGCGGTCAATTTCAATCTGTGTTTCACCCGGTCCACCGACGAATCCCAAACCACCACGCTGGCGTTCCAAGTGTGTCCAGGACCGCACCAAACGCGAGCGTTGAAACATCATCGCCGCCAATTCAACCTGTAGCTGCCCTTCTTTGGTTTGCGCGCGCGCGCCAAAGATCTCTAAGATTAGTCCGGTTCTATCAATGACTTTTGTTTTCCAGGCCTTCTCAAGGTTGCGTTGTTGCCCGGGCGACAGCTCATGATCTACGACGACCAGGTCAATCTCCTGATCGTGCACCTGCTCGGCAATGTTTTCAACGTGCCCTGACGTAATTAATGTGGATGCCATCATTTTCTCAAGGCTGATAATCTGCTGATCAACAACTTGTGTATGTTTAATAGCAGCGGCCAAAGATACGGCTTCTTCTAGGCGCGCCTCAGGCGCACGTTTGGTGTCGTCCAGTTCGTGTTTAAGGTTCGGGTGAAGTACGAGAATTCTTGTTGTCATACTTTATACATATACGACACGCGACAAGATTCAAATTAAAATGCAAAAAATCGGGAATTTTTCTGAATTAGCACTCAACCATTTCGCCGTACAGCTCAATCGGTGTTGTCGGGCAAATTGTCGAAATTGCATGTTTGTAAACCAGCTGAATATGCTCTTCACGCTTTAACAAAACAGAAAAATTGTCAAATGATGTAACCATCCCCTGCAATTTTACACCATTTACGAGGAATACGGTGACAGACGCCTTTTCTTTGCGAATGGTATTGAGAAAATGATCCTGAAGATTATGGTTTTTATCTGACATTGCGCTACCCTAAATTATAATATTCATAAAGTTATTAATATGTATTAATTCTTAATAGCATAATTCTATACAAGCACAAGTACTTTTTTAACACTATGGTATACGATATTAAAACTTTAGAAGTATTCAGGGCGCACGGCAAACATTTGCTCAACTTCACGAACTTTTGTATGTTCTGCCAGAATCAGCACTCTGTCATGCGAATGGATAACTGTATCGGGACGCGGGATAATGACCTCGCCATCACGATAAATCGCACCAATAATCATATTGTCTGGACGCTTCAAGTCTTTAAGAGGAATATTTACCACGCTTGACGTTTCAAGGGCCTCTACCTCCATCACTTCTGCAAAGCCGTCACGTAAACTGTGCGCGGCCAACACACGTCCTTTTCGGACATGTTGCAAAATTGTGGATACTGTAATCGAGCGCGGACTGACAATCGCATCAATTCCCATTGATGAGACCAAAGGAACAAAGTTCGTGTTGTTAATCAATGTGATTGATCGTTTTGTCCCATAATTTTTGGAAAGGATAGAGGATAGGATATTCGCCTCATCACTGTCCATGACAGCAATGACAACCTCGGTCGTATCTGAATTGGCCTCTTCCATAATTTGACGGTTTAACCCATCCCCATGTAGGACCAAGGTTTTATGCAGCCGCTGGGAGACATAATGTGCTCTTTGCAGGTTTTTCTCAATCAATCGAAGGTCAATATCCGGATACTTCCGTTCAATTTCTTGCGCCAAAAGAAGTCCGATATTCCCACCACCGATAATAATCGCACGGCGCGTGCTCGACACTTCCTTGCCAAAGGCCTCAAGACATCGGCGCAAATGGTCACTGTCACAGACGAAATACACCTCGTCTCCAGCCAGCAGTACATCTTCTGATTTCGGGATGATTTTTTGGTCACCACGAATAATGGCGACAATTTCGATTAACAGATCCGGAAACAGTGATGTCAGGTGTTTCAGGGGCGTGTTTACAATCGGGCTGTCTTCGGCACAGACAACACTTGCCAAGCTGATACGCTCATCAGCAAAATGGATCAGGTTGAAAACACCCGCAGCATTCAAGCGACGGATAATCGCCTTTGAAACTTCAACTTCTGGCGAAATAATCAGATCAATTGGCATATGATCGCGACTGAACATGTTTGCCCATGTTGGGTCCAGATAAACCTGCTGACGCACACGTGCGATTTTCTTAGGGATATTAAAAATACTGTGCGCGACCTGACAGGCTACCATATTAACCTCATCAGAATGGGTGGCAGCAATAATCATCTCCGCATCATTCGCCCCGGCTTGTTCAAGTATATCAGGATGAGACGCATTGCCGACATAGCCGCTGACATTCAAATGATCGTTAATTTCGTTGATCAATTGGTGGTTTGTGTCAATCACGCTGACATCGTTATCTTCCTGCGATAAATAGGCGGCAATATTAGAGCCGACCTGGCCTGCGCCACAAATTATGACCTTCATTTAACGTCCTTGAGAATTGTAATTATAACGGGTTAAGGGTTTGCGCGGCACATAGACATCGTATCAGGTTTATGCCGCAGATTCTTGTTCATCTTCCTGTTCTTGAATTCCGAGTGATTTGATTTTGCGGTGAAGTGCAGAACGCTCCATTCCGACAAATTTTGCAGTCCGTGAAATATTGCCGTCAAAACGCTCTATCTGGGCGGCCAGATAGGCAGCTTCAAAATCGCTGCGCGCTTCACGCAGCGGTTTGGTCATCAATTCGGCATAGGTTTGAAACGCGGCGTCATCATTAGTGTTTTTTTGCCCCCCACGGATATCCTGCGGCAACATGTCAATTGTAATCACATCCGTATCGGGTTTATTGTTTACGATCAACGACCATTCAATGACATTGCGCAATTGACGGATATTTCCTTTCCACGCATAGCTTTGCAAAAAGGCTGTCGCATCCGCGTCAAAACCTGTCGGCTTTATGCCGTTTTCTTCACATATGCGGCTTGCGAAATGAGAAACCAGTTCAGGAATGTCTTCTCTACGTTCCGCCAATTCAGGCATTCGCAGTGGCACAACATTTAAACGGTAATATAAATCCTCACGGAACTGGCCGGACTGGATTTTTTGCTGAAGATCTTGATTTGTGGAGGCAATGATACGGGCTGTGACCTGTCGTGGCGTTTTCCCACCAATACGCGTAAAACTTTGATTGGTCAGAAGGTGCAAGATCTTGGCCTGTGTTTCTTTGGGAAGATCACCAACCTCGTCCAGGAACAGAGTACCTGCGTCCGCCTGTTCCAAAAGACCTCGGCGTGTGACTTCGCCATTTTCTTCAATACCGAACAATTCCTGTTCAAGACGCTCGGGCGTCATTAAGGCACAATTCAATACCACAAAAGCGCCTTTTGCCCGGTTAGATTTTTTATGAAGAATGCGCGCGGCAATATCCTTGCCTGTGCCTGGTGCACCTGTGATTAAAACGCGACTTTCTGTTGGTGCAACGCGTTCAATGATCTGCTGGACCTGTTTCATTTTGGCGGAAGCACCGTTTAAGTGATCTTGATGTTGGCGGGACTGCTTGCGTTTCAGCTCCTTGTTTTCCCGCTTTAAACGAACCGTTTCAACCGCACGGGCGGCCAGAACCAGGAATTTGTCACTTTTAAAGGGCTTTTCAATGAAATCATACGCGCCATTGTGCAGAGCCTGAACCGCCATTTCGATCGTTCCATGACCGCTGATCATAATCATCGGCAGATCAGGATCAAAGCGTTGCATATGTTCCAGAATTTCCAAGCCATCCAATGGGCTGCCTTCCAACCAGACATCCTGAATTATCAAATCCGGCTTTTTCTTCTTGATCTCGGCCAAGGCTGCGTCTGAATTGGACGCGCAACGCGCGGTATACCCCTCGTCCTCCAATAGGCCCGAGATCATTAAACGGATGTCGTCTTCGTCATCTACAATTAAAATATCTGCTGTCATGATTATAACTCGAAACGGATAGTGATTTTGGCGCCGCGTTCTGGATCCCTGTTTTGCATCTCCAAAGACCCGTTGTGATCATCAAGAATTTTCTTCACAATGGCAAGCCCCAGTCCCGTGCCCTTCTTTCTTTTTGTGACATATGGTTCCGTTAAACGGGCAATGTCCGCAGCCGGCAAGCCCGGACCATTATCCACGACTGTGATTATAGCACTTTTTTCCGACTTTGTAAGGGTCAAGTCCACCGCTCCATTCGTGGGCGCAGCCCCGCCCTCTAATATGGCATCTACCGCATTTTGAAGAAGGTTATTCAGGACTTGTGTAATTTGGCCTGCATCGCAAATGGCCGTCACGTCCCCATCGGGTGCGTCAAAAGAAAATGCAATATCCGGATGTGCTTGCTGTTGCAGCAATACTGCGGCCTCAATCAAATCATCAATACGGGTCGGGGCTTTGACGGCCTCGGGCATGCGTGAAAAGTCTGAAAACTCAGAAACCATACGTCCGATCTGTTCAACCTGGCGGACAATCGTTTCAATACATTTTTCAAATGTCACGCTGTCTTGTTCGATCTGGGGTAAGTATTTGCGGTGAAGGCGCTCAGCTGATAACTGAATCGGGGTCAGCGGGTTTTTAATTTCATGGGCAATACGCCGTGCCACATCAGACCATGCCGCTTTACGCTGGGCAGATAGCAGGGGTGAAATATCATCAAAGGTGACAATGATATTGCTGTTAACCGTATCTTCCATGTCACGTGTCATACGCAGGCTGAAGATTCTGGGTACCCCTTTGGGTGTTTTATATTCCAGCTCATGTGTCACTTCGGCTGGTGCGTCACTAAATGCCAAGCCCGCCATATCCTGTGATATTTCCTGAATATCATGCCCGACCAAACTGTTTGTCTTGTAGCCGAGGAGCTTGGTCGCCATTGGGTTTGCCAGAGTGATGCGGCCATTGTTATCGATCCCGACAATTCCCGACGATGTGCTGGCCAATACGACCTCCATAAAACGACGTCTCTCATCAATCACACGGTTGGCCTGGATCAGCTCTTCTCTTTGCGTTTCTAACTGGGTGGTCATATTGTTAAAAGATTGCCCCAATTGGCCGATTTCATCCATATCATTGCTGGTTTTAACACGGGCAGATAAATCGCCGCGCCGTACCCGTTCGGATGCGCTGATCAAGTCTGTAATAGGCCTGGCCAGCTGCCCCGCGAAAACAAGGCCCAACCATATCGCTAGCAGAACCAGCAACAACGCAACAACAACAAAGACAAGCATGACCAAAACCTGAAATGACGATCTGCGTCCTTCCAATTCGGTATAGCCGGCTACCGCCTCACGCGCATGTGTCAGGTGGTTGATCACCTTTGAATCCACCAGACGCCCCACTAACAAGAATGTATCAACATATTGGTCCAGCTTGACCAATGCACGAACCCTGTCCTGCGCTTGGGGTTGATCACTGACCAATAGGACCACGTCCCCTTCCCGCGCTTGGTTCAGCATGGCTTCTGATATCGGGTCAAATTCCA
>CAXGXG010000107.1:0-5932 GCA_964013525.1 uncultured Alphaproteobacteria bacterium
GTTGGCAACGCGGAAAAGGTTCTGGTTCGGGATAATGATCAAAGTATCAACATACTTTTGCATTTCCTCAATACCGCCTTCGGCCAATTTCATGCGGTGTGTACCTTCAAAATGGAAAGGCTTGGTCACAACGCCAACGGTCAGGATACCCTGTTCACGTGCAGCCTGTGCGATCACAGGGGCTGCACCGGTTCCCGTACCACCACCCATACCGGCGGTGACGAAAACCATGTTGGAGCCGTCAAGATAGTTTAGAATTTCGTCGATGGACTCTTCTGCAGCCGCTGCACCAATTTCAGGGTTGGCACCTGCGCCCAGTCCACGGGTGACATTTGCACCCAACTGAATTTTTTGTTGTGCAACAGAACCCTCTAACGCTTGCGCATCTGTGTTGCATACTAGAAACTCGCACCCTTCCAGACCGGAAGAGATCATGTTGTTGACTGCGTTTCCGCCTGCGCCACCAACACCGATAACTGTAATTTTGGGTTTCAGACGCGTGTCCTGCGTCTGCATTTTGACATTAATCATATATTACTCCTTCGCTTCGATTTGAACAGTGTACACATCTCCACAGAAAATAAAAGAGTCATCCACAGATTTTTTGAAAAATTTTATTGTTATGATTCAAGTGGATGGTTTCTTTTCACTGTTCGTTTTACCCCTTCCTGTGGATAACTTTTTTCATAGTTTAAATTCAGGTGTTTTACCAGTTTTCTTTCAGCCAATGTGTGACTTTTTCCAGCAGGTTGCCGGGCATGACTGAAAATATGGTGTGCGATTTGCGGTCTTGCTCGTCTGAATGATAGGCGCCGTAACGCAACAGACCTGTAACCGTTGCAAATCCGGGCCCGCTGGTGGAATCTGCCAAGCCTTTGATCGGCTGTGGACGTCCCAGGCGGATTTTTTTATCCAGGATCAGTCCGCTGATTTCGGTCAGGTTTGGCAACTGGCTGGCACCACCTGTCAGAACGACGCGGCGGCCGGCAACCTGTTGAAGGCCGGAATCTTCGAGTTTGGCACGAACCAATTCAAATATTTCTTCAATACGCGGCTGAATAATTCCAGTCAAAAGGCTGCGTGGTACCTGATGGGTGTGGGACTTATCCGTTTCCCCGACAAACGGCACGTCAATCATTTTGGTGTCATCTGACATGGATGTCGTGGCCGCACCGTATAAAATTTTAATGCGTTCCGCGTCGGTAACGGATGTGGTCAGGCCGCGGGCAATATCATTTGTGACATGTTGACCGCCAGCCGGTACCGCGCTGGAATAGATAATCTTGCCGTTCAGGAACACGCCGATGTTTGTTGTGCCGCCACCCATATCAACAATGGTGCAGCCCAGATCTTTTTCATCATCAACCAAACATGACAGGCCGGACGCATAAGGGGCGGCACAGTAACTGCCGACATCCAGATGGTTATTGCCGACAATCGTATTGATATTGTTCAGTGAGGGGGTCAGTGCGGTAATCAGGCTAAGACGGGCATTGAGCTGATGGCCATTCATTCCGATCGGGTCCAAAATGCCGGATGATTTGTCCAGCTTGTAATCGGATGGAACCGCGTGGATCAAATGATCCTGCCCCTCGACCACGACATTGCGTCCCTGCGCGATGACGGCGGCAATGTCCTTTTCGGTCACGGTATGGCCGTGAATTTTGACGTTAACGGCCATATGCTGCGACAAGGTGTGCGAGCCTGGAACATTAACAGTTACATATTGAATGGGGTTGTCTTTTAATTCGTGGCCGGCCATACGCTCTGCTGCCAAAACGGCCTGACCAACAGCATGCTCCGCCGCTTTGAGGTCAACAATATTTCCGGATTTTAAACCTTGTGAAGCATGATGGCCGATCCCGATGATCTGCATTTCGCCGTTGTCCAATACTTTGGCAATCAAGCAGCAAACCTTCGATGTCCCGATATCAAGGGCCGCCACGATGTTGGTTTTGTTCTTGTTGGCGATAGACTGGCGCACGTCCTTGAAACGTTTGATCATTGAGAGTTCCCCATAGATAGATTGCGGCTGTATGAATCCAGCTCGTTTTATGTTTGTTTAGCGTGATACAGAAGATGTATCGATTGATGGGTCCGATGAAAGGACGTCAGAAAGACGACTTGCCGCACCCGATGATGCCTTGACAATCAGTCTATCAGAAAAACGCGCGTCAAGCGAGAGAATTTCTTTACTAAATATTAAATATTTGCGCTGAGCCTCCGCAATACGGGCGAGGGCAAAGGGGAGGTCATCCTCTGGCAGTTTCAAAACCATGCCATTTTTCAGGTATATATCCCACCGGCGTTCACCCATGCGCTGTGCACTGTCGAATTCCTCGGCAATCAGGGGTTCTGCGCGGATCATCTCTAAAAAGGCGGCGGCTTCGCCGGGCGCATCAGGCCCAATCAGGATCGGCAGTGTGGAAAAACTCTCCTTAAGCGGGGCGTGGATCACATCACCATTTTCATTCAAGATCCGCACCTGTCCATCATGCTGCCAAAGGGCAAGCGGTGTGTATTCGACCAGATGTACGGACAAAAGATCTGGCCAATCCCGACGCAGAGCTGCAGATTTCACCCATGGCAGCATCAGAATTTGTTCGTGCAGGACATCAAGGTCCAAAGCAAAGATAGACTCCCCCTTGTCCAATGGGATGAGACGCCGCACGTTTTTTGGATCTGTGTGTGTACGACCTGTTAGAGCAATCTGCTTTAGCTGAAAGCCGCTCGCCGCACTGGCCTGATAAAATCCTTTAACGGCCGCATTCTTGGCACGCTGGGGCACGTCCGCAGCCAGTGCGATCAATACAGCCCATAGCGCGACAAATACAATGACACCACGCAGCGCCCATTTTCGCCAATTAAAACGAACCGGCTTTTTACGGCGTGTGTTGCTTTTTTTTGTTCTTTTAAAAAATGCCAGAGGCGACATAAGGTTTCTTAATCTTGGTAACTTTAATCGGCGTTTTCGACCATCCATTGCACGAGGGCTTTAAAATCCATTCCGCAAAAAGCGGCCTGTTCAGGCACAAGGGACGTTGGGGTCATGCCGGGTTGGGTGTTCGTTTCCAAATAGTATAGCCCATCTGTTCCGGTTTGTGAATCATCATAACGGAAATCCGTTCGGCTGATGCCTGAACACCCCAAGGCCAGATGCGATTGAACGGCCCATTCCATCGCCTGTTTCGCAACATCATCGGAAATGTCCGCAGGAATAACATGCGCCGATCCGCCGTCGGCGTATTTCGCCTCATAATCGTAAAAGCCGGCCTTTGGATTGATTTCGGTGACAGCCAAGGCTTTTGCTTTGCCGTGGCCTTCGCTCATCACAGAAACGGTCAGCTCGCGCCCTGGGATATAGCGTTCAACCAATGCGTCACCGTAATCCCAGTTTTGCAATATCTCATTTAAACGGTTGTCCTGATCACGAATAATATAGACGCCGACGCTTGAGCCTTCTTGATTGGGCTTAATAATATAGGGTGCCTCTAATGGCAGGGCGCCGGATTTCAACGTTTCAGTTGACAGGACATGCCCTTCGGCCACGCGTACACCATTTGCGGATACCAGATGTTTAGAGCGTTGTTTATCCATCGCAAGGGCCGATGCCAACCGGCCGGAGTGGGTATATTTTAACCCGAGAATATCTAATACACTTTGAATGCAGCCATCCTCGCCGCCGATACCATGTAGGGCATTGAAAACAACATCAGGTGTGTATGATAGTGCCTCAGCCAGGGATGTCAGGTTGCGACCCACAACAATTTCTTTGACATTATAGCCGGCTTCGCGCAGCCCCTTGGCACAGGCCGTGCCACTGACCATAGAAACATCACGTTCATTGGACCACCCGCCCATTAACACGGCGACGGTTTTTATCTTTTTTTGATGTGGGCTATCAGGCTTTTGATCGGTCATGGTTTATATTGTCACAGCCTGCCGGCTTTAGGAAATGAAATTATTCGTGATCTGCTCTGCTCAAACTTTGGCCGGGAAGGAATTCCCCAATGCGTTTAATTTCCCAACGCAACAGAACATCCGATTGCGATCGGACTTTTTTACGGACATCTTCGCCCAATTGTTCCAAATCAAATGCGGTCGCATCGCCGGTATTGATCATAAAATTGCAATGTTTCTCGGACATTTGGGCGCCGCCTACCATATGCCCGCGGCATCCGGCCTTGTCAATCAGCTCCCAGCTTTTGTAGGGCAGGGGGTTTGCAAAGGTTGAACCGCCGGTTTTTTCGCGCACGGGTTGGGTGGATTCCCGCATGTCCTGGATGTCCTGCATACGCGCTTCAATCTCTTCACGCTTACCTGGACGCCCCTGAAAAACGGCACTGACGACAATCCAGTCATCCGGCAATTCAGTGTGGCGATAAGTCATGTTTAAATCATGGGCATCAACTGTATGGATGTTGCCCCTTCTGTCAATGCATGTCGCCTGAACCAGAACATCCTTGGTTTCGGAACCATAGGCACCGGCGTTCATACGCACGGCACCGCCAATGGTGCCGGGGATGCCGCTGAAGAATTCCAGTCCCTCAATATCATGCTTGGCCGCATTCACGGCGACCAGTTTGTCTGTGGCACCGGCGCCTGCATGAACCAAATGACCATCCAGAATTTCCACATTTGTGAAATCTTTCATCAGACGAATAACCACGCCGCGGATGCCGCCGTCACGAATAATCATATTGGAGGCAACACCTAAAACCGTGACAGGAATATCGGATGGCAGCTGCGATAGAAAATCCTGTAAATCATCAATGTCCTGCGGTTTAAATAAAATGTCAGCAGTGCCGCCCACACGAAACCAGGTTTGTTTTCCCAGGTCGGCGTTTTCGCTGATGCGGCCGCACACTTTCGGTAGGCGCGTCATCAATTGATTGACGTCCTCACGGACTTCGGGCGTTTTTGATGCTGTTTGGGGTTGTCCGCTGTTCATTATTGTGTGCCGTTCATTTTTTGTGATGCGGCAATGGCGTCCAGCTGGTCCGGCAGTTTGGCCGCCCACTGGGTAATGTTACCGGCACCCAGGCAAATAACAAAGTCACCCGGCCGTGCAATATTGTAGACGGTCTCCGCCAGTTTTTCTTCGTTCTCAAGTGCGGTGGCATTGTCGCCGATGGCCGCGGCCAAATGTTCTTTGTCAGCGCCTTCGATCGGATCTTCGCCTGCGGAATAAACATCGGCTACAATCACGTGATCGGCATCCTCAAAACACTGGGCGAAATCGACAAACAGCGATTTTAAACGTGAATAACGATGCGGCTGAACGACAGCAATCACGCGACCATTTTCGGATGCGCTGTTGGTAACCGCTTCGCGTCCGGCCTTTAAGACTGCACGAATTTCAATCGGGTGATGTCCATAATCATCAATGACAGTCATACCCGCACCCGTGCCACGCAGGGAGAAGCGACGCTGCACACCATTAAAGTCGGCCAAAGCCTCTTTCATACATGGCATGGTCAGGCCGACTTCATGTCCGATAGCAATGGCGGCGCAGGCGTTTAAAACATTATGTTTGCCGTACATGGGCAAGGCAAAATTACGATAGGTCTTGCCCTTCATCACGATATCAAAGGTTTGACCCGTGGACGTGGTTTTCAGGTTTGTCAGGCGGAAATCCGCATCTTCGCTTTCGCCATAGCTGACAACCTGACGCGCAAAATCAGGCATCAATTCGCGTACGGTCGGGTGATCAACACAGGCTGCAACCTTGCCGTAAAAAGGCAGGTTTTTGACAAAGCGTAAAAAGGCCGCTTTGATCTCGTCAAAGTTTTTGTAGTGGTCCATATGTTCGGGATCAATATTGGTGATGATACCGGCAATGGCTGGCAACATTGTGAATGTGCCGTCGCTTTCGTCAGCCTCAACCACCATCCAGTCACCATTGCCGAGGCGTGCGTTTGTGCCATAAGCA
>CAXGXG010000108.1:0-5926 GCA_964013525.1 uncultured Alphaproteobacteria bacterium
TAAGTTCTGAAAGTTGATCTGCAATTTTTTCGATGTCAGCCATGATGTATCTCCTTATATAAGCTTTATCGTTAATAGTAAAAGTGGTTTAAAACCAATTGGCACGCTTAGCCTTTGTCGGCATACGCTTGAAGAACACGTGCAAGCTGCGAGGCCGGAGCCTGTGCAACAGTTGCAATGCGCTGTGCCGGTGCAGAAATAACACCAACAATTTTTCCACGCAGTTCATCAAGTGTCGGCATTTTCGCCAGGGATTCAACGCCGCTGGCATCCAGCATTGTTTCGCCCATACCGCCGCCAACGATGACAAGTTTCTTGTTGTCTTTTGCGAATTCATAAACAACTTTGGCCGCAGCCACTGCTGTATCAGAAGACGCCATAACAACTGGTCCTTTGAACATATCGTTCAGACCTTCGAACTTGCTGTCCTTGGTGGCACGCTGTGCCAGTCGATTTTTTACGACTTTGATTTGACCGCCAGCTTCACGCATTTTGCCACGAAGTTCAGTCATCTGCGCAACTGTCAGACCCTCATTGTGGGCCAAAACAACTGTTTCAGATGCTTCGAACGTTTTTTGCAAAGCTTCAACGGCTTGTACTTTTTGTGCACGATTCACGGACACTTCTCCGTTAGTTGTGACAAGGGTTTCATCCCCTGCCGGGTTGCACGAGATTTTGAAATCAAACCATTACATTTCAAAATCTTTTTGCCACCCTGTCCGGAATAAAAAAGCTTATAAATTCAAACTTTCACTTCCTCTATCTATACAGGCCGTATTGTTTAAGTCTTTAACAACACCTGTAGTCTTGGACAGGAGCATACCGGATGCGGCAAACCGCACCCGGAATTCTTAATACTCTTATGCAGCGTCAGATGTGACTTCTGCAACGTCCAGCATCAGACCCGGACCCATAGAAGAGGTCAGTGTCATTTTGCGAACGTAGCTACCTTTGGCGCCTGATGGCTTCGCCTTCAGGATTGCATTAACAAAGGCTTTGATGTTTTCTTCCAGCTTGTCCTGGCCAAAGCTGGCTTTGCCAACACCTGCGTGAACGATACCGGCTTTTTCAGCGCGGAACTCAACCGCACCGCCCTTGGCCGCTTCAACAGCCTTGGTCACATCCGGTGTTACCGTACCCAGCTTTGGGTTCGGCATCATGCCTTTGGGACCCAGGATCTGACCCAGACGACCAACAAGTGGCATCATATCAGGTGTTGCGATAACACGATCAAAATCGATGTCGCCTTTTTGAACCTTTTCAACCAGATCTTCTGCACCGATAACGTCTGCGCCGGCTTTTTTCGCCTCTTCCGCTTTTGCATCACGTGCAAAAACAGCAACGCGGACAGATTTACCTGTACCATTTGGCAACTGAACCATACCGCGGACAACCTGGTCTGCGTGTTTCGGGTCAACGCCCAAGTTCATAGCCACTTCAATGGTTTCGTCAAACTTGGTTGTTTTTGAGCTATCCTGCAAAAACTTTACCGCTTCGGTCAATGTATAGACCTTTTCACGGTCCAGGCCATCACGGATATTGCGAATTCTTTTTCCTGTTTTTGCCATGATTAACCTACCACCTCAATGCCCATAGAGCGTGCAGAACCAGCAATAATTTTTGCGGCCTGATCAACGTCATTGGCGTTCAAATCTTTCATTTTTGCCTCAGCAATTTCACGAACCTGTTTCATCGTGACCTTACCAACAAAACCGCCGGTACCGACTGTGCCGGAACCTTTTTGAATGTTGGCAGCCTTTTTCAGGTAGTAGCTGGCAGGCGCTGTTTTAATTTCGAATGCAAAGCTGCGATCGCCATATACAGTGATAATGGTTGGCAGGGGCATGCCCGGCTCCATTTCCTGTGTCTGGGCGTTAAACGCCTTACAAAATTCCATGATATTCACCCCGACCTGACCGAGCGCTGGCCCGATGGGTGGAGATGGGTTTGCTTTACCCGCGGGAACCTGAAGCTTCAGGACGCGGCTTACTTTTTTTGCCATTTTTTGTCTCCTATAGCATTAGCGTTTAGGGGGCGTGGTGCGGTCGCATCTGGACTTGAGATGAAAACCTTCCACACCGAATCATACCTTAAGGTACTCGCGCACTATACAGAAGCATGTGCGTTTTTCAAGGCCTTTTATCCGTATTGCAGATTTTAAAAAGGATTACGCGGTTTTGTCGACTTGGCTAAACTCAAGCTCAACAGGTGTGGCACGGCCGAAAATAGAGACCAGAACCTTAAGACGGCTGCGCTCCTCATCAACTTCTTCAACTGTCCCGCTGAACGAGTTGAACGGCCCGTCGATAACCTTAACCTGTTCGCCGACGTCGAAGGTAACTGTAGAGCGTGGCTTTTCGGCCCCCTCTTCCATTTGCTTCATCAGCTGCTCAGCTTCACGCTGAGAGATCGGCTGTGGCTTGTTACCCGCACCAAGAAAGCCTGTAACCTTTGGCGTATCTTTAACCAAGTGCCAGGCTTCATCGCTCAGGTCCATTTTGACCAGGACATAACCGGGGAAGTATTTCTGTTCAGCATTGACGCGCTGACCACGGCGGACTTCGATCACCTCTTCAGTCGGGACCATAATGTCTTCAATTGCGTCTTCAAGCTTGCGCTTTTTCGCGTTCATGCGAATGGCCTCGGCCACTTTGTTTTCAAAACCGGAGTAAACGTGAACGACGTACCAACGATGAGTCATGTGAAAAGTCCTTAATATCTAGCCAAAGGTTTAAGAGTTAATGCCGAGAATCGCCTCGATAATGCCTGCAACGACAAAGTCTGCCAGCATCAGAAACAATGAAATAAACACAACCATAATGAAAACGATGACGGTCGTTACAATCACTTCGCGGCGTCCGGGCCAGGTAACTTTTTTACCTTCCTGTTTCACCTCTTTGAAATATTGCGTAACGCTTTTTGCCATCGCTAAAAATCCTAATCTTTTTTGTTCATGCCATTACCGACCTTGCGGTAAAAGTGGCAGGAGCGGAGGGGCTCGAACCCACAACCCCCGGTTTTGGAGACCGGTACTCTACCAATTGAGCTACGCTCCTGTAATGATCTATTCCGTCTTTGTGACTTTCTCCGGCGCCAGCCGATAAAAACGTTCACAATGTCAGGGAAATCAATGTCACATGTATATCATATTTTTATGGAATGACCAGAATTTTTTTTTGGTTTTTTATTCGGCAGTTTTCCGCGCGGCCTGATAAAGCCGCATTCCACGCTCTGCCTTGCTCACTGTTGAGACGCTGGCGCCCTTGGCCATCTTTAGCACCTCATCCGCAACCTGATCAACCAGATGCGGGGGGCCTGATTTTAACTCCACCTCGATTTCACAAAATTCAACAGAGGCACTTCCATCTGCAAGGGAAATCACCCCGCGGTCAAAAGCCATTTCAACAATCCCGCCATCGCATGCAAGGTCAAAATACCGGCGCTTCACATCGGAAGTAAAAATATGTACCAGATCATCCGGCACAACCCCATGCAGCGCATTCAAAATCTCAACATCCTCAATCACAGAGAAATCGGGATGTGTGCCGCTGACTTCCATGTCCCATTCCGCACGTACCAGTGTGTCGCCAATATTATCACGGGCCGCTTTGATGGTTTGTTTGGACCGCCCCTGCCCAGCATCCTGCAGGCGGACAGCCACACGTTCAGAGTTAAGCTTTAGATCCGGCGTGTCGTAATAGGCCCGTGGGTGATGCTTGTGATGAAAACCCTTGGGTGCCATTGCATCAAAAACCGTATCCATATCCTTTGGATCAAGAACGATCTTTTTTTCCGTTTCCAACATAGGGCTCTCACTTTTTTTATTTTGGGCCGATACAGGTTCAGCTGGGGATTAAATTAAATATCGAATTCCGTTGTTAATGGGGCGTGGTCACTGGGCCGCTCCCATCCGCGAGCATCTTTGAGCACGTGGTGCGATTTCAACGATGACTTCAAAGGGGCCGTCACCCAAATATGATCCAAACGCCGCCCTTTATCCGCCGCAGCCCAATCTTTTGCACGATAGCTCCACCAAGTGAACAGCTTTTCATCCGGCGATACGAACTCACGCGCGCTGTCGACCCAGCCCATCGAATCCTGGAAGGCTTTAAATTTTTCAACCTCAACAGGCGTGTGGGAAACAACTTTAACCATTTTTTTGTGATCCCAGACATCATTTTCCAACGGGGCGATATTCAAATCACCGACCACGACCAGTTTGTCATTTGCATTGTGATGTTTTGGAAACCATTCGGTCAGCTCGTCCACAAAGTCTAGCTTGTGTTTGAACTTGTCGTTTTTAACAGGGTCAGGTTCATACCCACCTGCTGGGATATAAATATTATGCAGGTCGAATGCCTCTTTACCATCCTTGATCGCACGGGCGGCGATATGTCGGCAATCGGCATTTTCACACCTGTGCTCCACGCGCACATCCTCAAGCGGATATTTGGAGAGGATGGCAACACCGTTGTAGCTTTTCATACCGGTAAATGCCCGGTGTTTAAAGCCCATCGCCTCAATCTCATCGTGCGGGAAATGTTCGTCAGGAGTTTTTGTTTCCTGCAAACAGATCACATCTGATCCGATATGTTTTGCAACCTCGGCCAAGAGCGGCGCCCGCAACCGTACAGAGTTAATATTCCAAGATGTCAATTTCATATTGTTTTTATATCGTGCCCTACCCTTGCTGACAAGGCCGGATCAAAAAACCCGCAATCCATTTTCAGACTGCGGGTTTTTATAAATGGATAAACAATCAGATTACATTGGAAAATCCATGTCCGCAGGTAATCCCAGGTCCGTCATGATTTTCTGGGTGCGCTCGGTAATGATTTCCTCAGCCTTGGTGCGCGAATCATTAATTGCAGCTGTTATCAAGTCTTCGATCATTTCCTTGTCGTCGGCATTGATAATCCCTTTTTCAATATCGATCATCTTGACTTCACCCTTGCCGTTTGTCGCAACCTTGACCAAGCCGCCGCCGGCCTCGCCCGGAATTTCCATTTGCATAACTTCGGCCTGCATGGCACCCATGCGTTCTTTCATCTGTTGGGCTTTTTGCATCATTGCTGCAATGTTTGTCATTTGGATATCTCCCTTGTTTCCAATGTTGGTTATCAGTCTGGCTGATAATGGTTAAAATTTTCTCACTTCAAAAATCGGTGACTTTCGCCAGCTCGGCCCGCAATTCTTCCATACCTAGCCCTTTGGCAGAGCTGGTTTCATAAACGAACGGATAGGCCGCCGGACGGGTTCGAATTTTTTCCAAAACCTCTGCATAGCGGGCTTCGCGCTCTGCGTTTTTGATCTTATCAATTTTGGTCAAAACGATGATATAGGTGACAGCTGCATCATCCAGCATATCCATAATTTCAATGTCGACATCCTTAATCCCGTGACGGCTGTCAATCAAAACGCAAACGCGTTGCAAAGTCTGACGTCCTTTCAGGTACTGGCGGATCAGCTTGTTCCAAGACCGGACCTTGGTCTTGGATGCACGGGCATAACCGTAACCCGGCAAATCAACGATGAACATCTGATGGCTGAAATCAAAGAAGTTCAGCTGCTGCGTCCGGCCCGGTGTGTGGGACGTGCGCGCCAGCATCTTGCGTCCGGTCAGAGCATTAATCAGTGATGATTTTCCAACATTCGACCGACCGGCAAAGGCAACTTCGGGCAGGCTCATCGGGATCAGGTTATCCAGGCCCGTGACCCCGGCGACAAAATCGATATCGCCCGCGAACAGTTTGCGCCCATGTTCGATCTGACTTTGCGTATATTCAGGTTGATTATTCATCGGACTTATCTTCTACCGAAGCCTTCTTATAACCTTTGATCAGGGACACATCGACACCCTCGCGGCGCATAATCACGTATTGCTGCAACAGGCCGAGGAAGTTGGACCATGTCCAGTAAATGACCA
>CAXGXG010000109.1:0-5916 GCA_964013525.1 uncultured Alphaproteobacteria bacterium
TATCCCATTCTTTTAATTTTGTACGCATCATTTAAGGGTTTTAATGGCAAAACCATACTGGCATCCGGAATCGGACTGAAAGCTGAATAGTAAACCCGCCGCAATCGATGCCGGTCATACAGGCCCACACTGGTTGATAAAATGGTTTTATCATTTGAACCATCCGCGCCAATGATCATTTGCGTTGATTGTCCGCCCGGGGCAAAGCGTGGGGGGCGTTTCCCGGTGTGTGATTTGGAAACTTTGTGTTCAGTTATCTTTTCGTGTAATTTCCCCATTGAGCTATCGATTTCTTCAATCTCTTTTTCAGGGGCATATTTCTTTAGACTGGTTTGAGTGGGCATTTCAATATTTATGCTGAGGCGATCTGCATATAACCCAGCCTCCGCCTGAAGTTCGGGCGATGCATTTGGGATTGTCTTTAAATGGATATAACCTTTAAACCCATGATCCAACCGCAGCGACTTTGCAATTCGAACCATCGATTCCATCGTATAGTCCGGAGATTTAATAATACCGGAGCTGAGAAAAAGCCCTTCGATATAATTGCGCTTATAGAAACTCAAGGTCAGATCAACGACTTCTTGGACCGTAAAACGTGCACGTCGCACACTGCTTGAGGCGCGATTAATACAATAATGACAATCATAAATGCAATAATTCGTCATCAGGATTTTCAGCAGGGATACACAACGCCCGTCAGGCGTAAAGCTGTGGCAAATTCCCGACCCGCCCGTTAATGATCCTACTCCCTTTGAATCCGTTTTATTCGCGGAGCGCTTGCCGGCAGAACCGGATGCGCACGATGCGTCATATTTTGCGGCATCTGCAAGGGTTTCTAGTTTAAAAGCAAGCTTATCATCCATACCTCAATTATAGTTCACGGTCTGTTCTTTTTCAACCAAATCGTGAACAAAAGGGTTTCTTATTTAAGGTTTTTAAGATATTGAGCAATGGCTTCAGGCGCCAAAATTTTGGCACTTTTTACCAGCTTTGCCCCGGCAGCCGGCATGGTTGGCGCATAGGCCGTTTTAGGGTCTTGTACAATGCATATCCCTTTATAGCGATTGATGGTTCTCAATCCTTTTGCCCCATCGCTATTGGCGCCTGTCAGCAACACCCCCACAAGTTTTTCCCTGTAAGAATCGGCAGCCGTTTCGAACAAGACATCAATTGAAGGTCTTGAATAAAGAACAGGCTCCTCAACCGACAGTGATACGGTGAAATCTCTCTCTGCCATAAGGTGATAATCAGAAGGCGCAAAATAGGCATGCCCTGCTTTTAAATCCTCCTTATCGTTCGCATCCCTGACTTCCAACTCAGACTTTTCATTTAAAAGGTCTGCGATCAGGCTTTTTTTATCAGGCGGAATATGCACAACGATCAAGATTGGGTAAGGGTAATGTTTAGGCAAAGAGCGCAAAATCACTGACAACGCATCCAGCGCGCCCGCGGACCCTCCTATTACGACAATTTTATCGAATTCGCTCATGAAATTAGGGCTTCTCGGCGCTTTTGGTAAATCCGTTCTTCGCGATTGAACGTTTTAAAAGCGTTTTCATACTTTGAAAACTTGATCGTCTCTTTTGATCCCAGGCCTAAAAACCCGCCGCGAGTTAAAGAATCACGAAAAAGTTTAAAGGCACGGTTTTGCAATGGTTTTTGAAAATAGATCAAAACATTGCGGCAGGATATCAAATGCATTTCACCAAAAACTTTATCTGTAACAAGGCTGTGGTCTGAAAACACGGCGCGTTTTTTTAAGCCGGCATCAAATTTTGCGCCGCCATAGGCCGCGGTATAATATTCGGACAATGAATGTTGTGATCCGGTCTGATTAAAATTTTGCGAATAAAGCGGCATGCGCGACAATGGAAAGACGCCGCGCTCTGCCTTTTCCAAAGCATCATTATTGATATCAGTGCCGTAGAAGAGCGTTCTGTCCCATAACCCCTCTTCTTTAAAAAGGATCATTAGCGACCATAGCTCCTCACCGCTGGAGCAGCCTGCCACCCAAACCTTGAGAGAGGGAAAGGTCTTCAAATGTGGGATAACCTCGTTACGTATAGCCCGGAAATAGGACGGATCCCGAAACATCTCAGTCACTTGGACGGTTAAAAACGCAAACATTTGATAAAAGAAAACATCATCAGCAATAATGCGTTCCTGCATCTCTGAAAAACTTTCAAATTGAAACGCTGTCTTCGCCTGCTCCAGTCTTCGTTTTATAGACGCGTATGAGTAATCACGAAAGTCGTAGTGATAATGTTGATAGACTGCTTCCAAAAGCAATCTGATCTCAATATCGTCTTTGTGTTCATTCATAAATTTAAACTTTGTTTTCTAATTTATTCATCGTGGCAGCCAGACACGAATTAAAGAGAGTAGTTTTTCAACATCAATCGGTTTGGTCATATAGTCATTTGCACCGGCTTCCAGGCATTTTTCCTGATCACCCTTCATGGCCTTGGCCGTCAGCATAATGACAGGCAGTTTTTTAAACGCGTCCATCTGTCTGATTTTACGTGTTGCGGTCAGGCCATCCATTTCAGGCATCATGACATCCATCAATACCAGATCAATGGCCCCCTTTTGTGTGGGGTCAATTTGTTCCAAAACGTCCAGCGCCTCACGGCCGTTATTTGCAACCTCAAGAACAGCGCCATACGGTTCCAGAATACTGGTCAGCGAGTAGACGTTTCGCATGTCATCTTCAACGATCAATATACGTCGCCCACTGATAATTCCATCCCTTGCGCGTGCTTTTTTAATCATACGTTGGTGTTCGACAGGCAATTCAGAGACGATTTGGTGCAGGAATAGACTGACCTCATCCAAGAGACGTTCAGGCGAACGTGCACCTTTAATGATGATCGCTTGCGAATACTGTCTCAGACGATGCTCTTCCTCGTGTGTCAGGTCTTTACCGGTATAGACAATAACAGGTGGGAACGCGTGATCATCGCTATCGCTCAGTGTCTGTAACAATTCATAGCCTGTAGCATCAGGCAATGACAGGTCAAGCACCATACAATCGAATGTTTCACCCTTTAGGTGTTTCAAACAATCCTGCGCTGTTTTCACTCCGACCGTCTCGACACCCTCGCTTCCAATCAATTCTTTGATCGCCATCAACTGGTCCGGATTGTCCTCGACAATCAGTACGCGACGCATTCTTTTGATCAGGCGGCCTTCCAGTTTCTGCATGGCTGTGACCAACTCGTCACGTTTAACAGGTTTGAACATATAATCAACCGCACCCAAAGATAGCGCAGTATTGGAAAAATCATTACCCGAGATAATGTGAACCGGAATATGGCGTGTGGTGTCATCCTGCTTCAGGCGGTCCAATACAGACAGACCGGAATGATCAGGCAAGCCGATATCCAGCACAACAGCATTTGGTAGGTATGTACGACACAGATAAAGGCCTTCTTCAGCCGTACCTGCGACAATGCACTGCATATTCAATTCAGTGATAAGGTCATACAGAATCTTTGCAAAGGTTGAATCATCCTCAATCACCAGAATGCAGTTTTTATTATTAACCAGGTCCTCACGGTCATCTTCAAAACCGCTGCCTTTTGGATATGTTTTCTGCACCACGGGCTCAGGCAAGGTTTTTTGACGCACGGGCAGGATTGCGTCATCGGCGTTTGATGCCGCATTTTCGTCACTTTCAGTATATTCAACCGGAATGTTCAATACGAAGACACTTCCGTTTTCATCCGCTTTACGCAAGGACAACCGCCCACCCAATAGGCTAGCCAGCTGGCGTGAAATTGATAGGCCCAGACCTGTTCCGCCATATTGACGGCTGATCGTTCCATCCACCTGTTTGAAAGCTTCAAAAATAGCCTCTTTCTTTTCTTTAGAAATGCCCATTCCCGTATCTATTACGGCAAATTCTATATTTTCTGCGGCACATTCGATTTCCACGCGCACGCCGCCTTTATCTGTAAATTTAAAGGCATTGGAAAGAAGGTTTTTTAAAATCTGTTCCAAACGCTGTGGATCCGTATAGATGGATTTCGGACAGCCGGATTTTAAGGAGACTTCAAACTCAAGGCCTTTTTTCTCCTTCACCGGATCAAACAGCTGTTGCAGATCTGACGAGAGCTTTTTCAAATATACTTTCTCGGGATGCGCATCCATATGACCAGCTTCAATTTTGGACAGATCCAAAATATCATTAATCAAATTCAGAAGGTCGTTACCGGCAGAGTGAATTGTGCTGGCGAATTTCACCTGTTCATCTGTTAAATTGCCGGTTTTGTTTTCTGAAAGAAGTTTTGCCAAAATCAAGGTTGAGTTCAGCGGCGTACGAAGCTCGTGACTCATATTGGCCAAGAAATCAGATTTATACTGGTTTGCTTGCTCCAAATCTTCAGTCCGCGCCAAAAGATCGTGGCGGGCCTCTTCCAGCTCTTCTTTTTGCTGCTCCAGAACCTGCGCCTGCTCTTCCAATTGTGTATTGGTTTGTTCAACTTCCGTTTGTTGCTGTTCCAGATAGGCCTGAGATTCCTCGAGCGCTTTTTTCTGTTCTTCCAGCTCCTCATTGGTAACGCGCAGCTCTTCACTCTGCGCCTGCAGTTCTTCTGACTGGCGCTGTCGTTCTGCCAGATATTTCTTCAAATCCGCTTTGTAACGTGCGGATGTGAGCGCAACACTGATTTGTTCAGATATGCGATCTGTAAACTGTTTCATCAGTGCATCCGGTGGGGCATCAAACCCAAGCTCAACCACCGCATTTACACTCCCCTCAGACATCATTGGCACAACCATAACACTGGCCGGCACATCCGAGCCCAATGCTGAACCATAGGATATATAAGTCTCTGGAATATCGTCCAATATGAACGTTTTACCGTCTTTGGCAGCACGCCCCAAAATGCCGTCATCTTCATCAAAACTTTTGATTAGTGATTTTGCTGGCACATTATACGTTGCCTCGCGGTAAAACATCTTTTTGTCACGCGTGAAAATTGCGCCGGCTTTGGCGTACATATATTCGGATAAAAACTTTAATGCGTTGTCAGACAGTTCTGCAATTGAGAGCTCGCCTGAAGTTGCCTCAGCCAGACGCGCAATACCACGGTTCATCCATTCGGTGGCCCGCACAGCGATTTTATTTTGAATAAAATAATATCCGATCCCCGCAATCACCCAGATACTGACAAAGCCGAAGCTGCGGTTCATCTTGGCCAAGAACGTGTCCGCCATCATTCTGTCAAAGCCAAATCCCATAACCATCAGGAGTGTGATCAGGATCGCTAGCAGGGGCGGCAAATTAGGGCGCCAAGCAAGCAAAGAGATGCCCATGGGAATTATATACAAAATCCATACGGCCAGC
This sequence comes from uncultured Alphaproteobacteria bacterium, assembly GCA_964013525.1. Lineage (GTDB taxonomy): Bacteria > Pseudomonadota > Alphaproteobacteria > Micavibrionales > CSBR16-224 > CATLPD01. The sequence continues at coordinate 5,354 of CAXGXG010000109.1, forward strand.
CCCTGGCGCGTAAAGAAATCAATCGCGAAAATTGAGAAAACCAAAATGATCAGCCCGATAACCAATACAGGTTCAGGTATTTTGGCTTGTTTATTCAGTTTATTTTGCATGCAATGGCCTTAGTCCTACTATCGATTAAATCTAGGATCATAATATGGGTTTTAGGAGCCGGAATCCAGCAACCATTCTTACTAATATGCAAATAATTTGAACCCCACATCGGTTCCCTTCGTTAGTAGAGCGCAACCCAACGAAAGGAAACACTATGAAACTCTCAGGAAAAAAAGTCGCATTTCTTGCAACAGATGGCGTAGAACAAAGCGAATTGTCCCAGCCATGGGACGCGGTTAAAGCCCAAGGCGCCGAAGTCGTTTTGGTCTCACTGGAAAGCGGTGAAATTCAGGGCATGGAACACGATAAAAAGGGAAAAACCTTTAAAGTCGACAAAACAATCGATCAGGCCAGCGCAAGCGACTTTGACGGTTTGGTTCTGCCGGGTGGGGTATCAAACCCTGACACCCTTCGCACAAATGAAAAAGCCGTAGAATTTGTAATGTATCTTC
>CAXGXG010000110.1:0-5901 GCA_964013525.1 uncultured Alphaproteobacteria bacterium
CGCCGACTAAAAATTCTGCAAAAGTCCAGAACCAAGCAGTGCAGGCCACACCCGCAAAATGGCAGCCACCGCAGCCCGAAGCCCTATCAAGTGCGAAGGATCGTAGTAAGCCCTATACTTCAAAAGGGTTTGATTGGCCTGTACGTGGGCGCATACTTTCAAATTATGGCGCCAAAGAAAGCGGCCTGCACAATGATGGTGTCAATATTCAAGGGGCACTGGGCACGCCTGTCATGGCTGCAGACGCAGGGCAGGTGATGTATGTTGGCAACGCTCTCAAAGGTTTTGGCAATCTGATCCTGGTCAAACATGATAACGGCTGGGTCAGTGCATACGGGCATCTTAACGATACACGGGTTGCGCGTGGTGACTACCTTGACCGTGGTGACATCATTGGCTCCATCGGTCAGAGCGGCCGCGTCGATAGCCCGCAACTGCATTTTGAAATTCGAAAAGGTGCAGAGGCGATTGATCCCGAACAAAAGCTTCCTAAAATCTAAAACCCCTTATAGGGCGGTATAATTTGCGTAAGGTGCGCAAAGCACCGCAAAGCACCGCACTTGGTGTAAATGTATTGTTATTCGGTTTGAAAATTCTACTCGCCGGATGTCGCTGCGTTTGTTACGCCGCGCAACTGGGTTGTTAGGTCGCCCAGACGATCGTTATTGTGTTTGATACTGGCGCGGGCGGCAATCAAGCCGTTCATTTGTTCCTGCATAACATAGATTTGACGCAGCATGACACTGGTCAAAATATCCATACCCAATTGTTCCTGTGTCAATTCAGCTTCATCATAGGCGGCAAGATCGTGGAAATAGTTCGGGCTGTAGAACCGTTCGCGTGTTAAGGCCAGTAAAACCTCGTTCAGGCTGGCCTTGTTGGAAATATCCTCGGCCGCGATGCCTGCGGAACGGCGCAGTTGACCAATCGTTGTCGCGGTACTGGAATTTGGAATAGAGGAACGCCGGCCGATCATACTGGCAACAACGGCAACCGGCATATCTTTTAGAGCCTGTTGTTCTCGGCGTTTAATCATCGAGTTCTTGCCGTCACCCGTATTCAAACCACTGGCGGAAACAGGCGTTGGAACACTGGGCGCGACCAGGTTTCTGATAATTGCGCGTGCGGCCAACTGCTCTTCTTCCTTATCCATATCAATGGTGTCTTTCAGAAGGAAGTTTTCGATACTGACATCCGCATTCGGCAGGGGGTTTTCTGCATCAGGCGCACACCCTGCATTCCCAGCATTCATTTCCGGGTCGCAGAAATAGCGCGAATACATGGCATAACGCTCACCAATGTCGCCGGATGGGCCACTTGCCGAAGGTGTATCTTTGGCATTCAATGCGTCTTGGGCAACGCTTTCACTCAAACCGCGTGTGATGGCTTTACTAATGTGTCCGGCCGGTGCAATACCACCGTTGCTGCTGGATCCTCCGCCACCATTAACGGTTCCTGAACCACCGCCATTGCTGCCACCGCCACCGTAACCTCCACTTAACCCTGCGGATACGGCACAGGTGGTTTCTGTGAAGGGTGCATTTTTGCGTGCTTCATAAGTGTCGATGTTTTTGGCGAGGACAGCCTCGCTAAGGGTTTGACCGTCAAGGCCCTTGCCGTAATTCGCGGCACGGTCCATATAACCGGTTGAATACTGTTTCACCTGATTTTCAAGGGCAGGTTTTAATCCATCCTCCCAATTGCGGTACCAATTGTCCATGGCCTGTTCGCCGCCTTTAAACAATTGTGCAAAGGCAAGTCCCAGCGCGTCAGCTGCCAGTTCAAATGGGTTGGGAAGATTGAGTTTATTGAGCTTTGCATCCTGAGAGGGTGCAGGGGTTTGCAATGTGCCGTTATTGTTATTGTTTTGTGGACGTTGCGCATCGGCGTCATGGCATGGCAATGCCAGCGCAATGGTCAAAGCCAGTGCGCAAACTGATTTTCTGAAACGGGTTTTCAATACGGGTTTCATGCCTTCTTATGCCTTTTATTCCTATAAAGCATAGCACATAATTACCAAAAAACTGTAAAGAAATTTATCCCGGTAAGGGAAGGGAAAAGTGGGGCGGCTGACGGGGTTTGAACCCGCGACAACTCGGATCACAACCGAGTGCTCTACCGCTGAGCTACAGCCGCCGCAAATGACAAATTGTTTCATCTGTCTGAATAAACACATACATAACGGTTCATGCGCCGAGCGGTCAAGTAAAAAATTCGCGAAAAAGGTGCAGAAAACCCCTTTTAATCTCTTCTGTTTTCTTTACGCTGTTAACTGAGTTCATAACCAATACGCCATGAAAGAGGGCAAAATGACATATCCATTCGAAATCAAAACGGTAGATGATGTGGTGAGCATCATCAAAGAAAACAATGTCGAGTTTATCGATTTCCGTTTTACAGACTCCAAGGGTAAATTACAACATACCGCCCAACACGTTGACACCGTGGATGAGGATATCCTGACAGAAGGCATTCTGTTCGACGGATCATCAATTGCAGGCTGGAAAGACATTGATGAATCGGACATGTTGCTGGTTCCTGAAATTGCTAGCGCACATTTGGATCCGTTTGCCGCACACCCAACGCTGAATATCTTCTGCGATGTGGTCGAGCCGGCAACTCAGGACAATTATGTACGCGATCCACGTTCAATCTGCAAAAAGGCTGAAAACTACATGCGTGAAAGCGGCATTGCAGACACTGTGAATTTTGGCCCAGAGGCTGAATTCTTTATTTTTGATGATATTCGTATCCATACCGATATGAACCATGTTTCTTACGAATTTGACAGCCAAGAGGGCCCCTATAACAAAGGCCGCCGTTACGAAGGCGGAAACATGGGGCACCGCCCGGCTGCGAAAAGCGGTTATTTCCCGGTTGCACCTGTGGACAGCGGTAACGACTTGCGCGCCGAAATGGTTGCTGTTTTAAAAGAAATCGGAATCTCGGTTGAAAAACACCACCACGAGGTTGCGCCGTCACAGCACGAACTGGGGATTAAATTTGATACGATGACCCGTTGTGCGGATGCGTTGCAAAACTATAAATATGTGGTGCACAACGTGGCCCACGTCTATGGCAAGACAGCCACATTTATGCCAAAACCTGTTTTTGGTGATAACGGATCCGGTATGCATTGCCACCAATCACTGTGGAAAGATGGTAAACCGTTGTTTGCCGGTGATAAATATGCAGGCCTGTCACAGGAATGCCTGTGGTATATCGGTGGGATTATTAAACATGCCCGTGCATTGAATGCTTTTACAAACCCATCTACCAACAGCTACAAGCGTCTGGTCCCTGGGTATGAAGCGCCTGTTCTTCTGGCTTATTCCGAGCGTAACCGCTCCGCCTCGATCCGTGTGCCATATGGCAGCAGTCCTAAGGCCAAGCGCATTGAGGTCCGTTTCCCGGACCCGAGCGCGAATCCTTATTTGGCATTTGCCGCACAGCTGATGGCCGGCCTTGATGGTATTAAAAACAAAATCGACCCGGGTAAAGCGATGGATCACAACCTTTATGATCTGGATGCGGAGGAGTTGAAAGACATTCCAAAGGTTTGCGGGTCATTGCGCCAAGCGTTGACGGCGTTGAAAGAAGATCACGATTTCTTGCTGCAAGGCGATGTCTTTAGCAAGGAAACCATTGAGGGCTACATCGAATTGCGCAATGAAGAACTGTTGCGTTACGAAACGATGCCGCACCCAATTGAATTTGCAATGTATTATTCATGCTGATCTGGTAGGAGATCACCAGTGAAAAAGCCGCATTGAAAAATGCGGCTTTTTTGATTTTTGAAAACGCATTTATTCTAGTTAATTGAATGAATGACTATATCATAGGCGCGCGTGTTGCGTGCCCAATTGTAATAATCAATATCCTTATTCGGCGTAATCAAATAGATAAAGTTCAACCAATTGGGTGATTCCAGAGCGGTTACCCAGATTTGATAATTGTTATACTGGGTATTGGTTGCCCCCGCCTGATAGAGCTCGGTAACAGCGGCATCATATCCAATACTGATGTTCAATGGCACGCTGCCCTGTAGTTCTGTAACGCGCATACCGTGCGTGTCCTTCATGGATTGGGAAAACCCGTTTACGATTTCTCCCACCGACTGGCGGCCATTCTTGTTATATGCAACCACACGGATCAGGCCTTTGATCTCTTGGTCTTTTAAGTTTTGAAGTTCAAGAGACTTCTCGTAGGGGTTGGTCATCATTTTGTTCTGAACCGTCCAAGAGGTCGGGAAAGAGAAGTTTAATTGGTTTTGGATGGAAAAGTCCGCGCTTTCTTCAATCACTTCAGATGTAAAACCTGTGACGGTAAAGCTGTCAACAATCAGGGGGCCAAAAGCTTTGAGCTTATCTTCGGCAATATCAGGCACATTATAGCGCAGAGCCAAAAGGCGCTTGCCGATAATGAAAACTTTCATATATCCATGGCTGGATACCGGCCCATCTAAAAAGACAAAATCAACGGTTGCGTCTGTTTCAGAGTTTGATTTCACCTCTGCCGTTTGCGTATAACCGTTTTTGAAAATATAATCCTGTAGCCAATGTTCGGCGAGGATTTCGTGTTGCAGCTCGATAGACTGGATTTGCAGGCTGGGGCGTGTTCCACCAACGATCACAGGCCCCCGGTACATATCAAACGTCTTTAAAAGGCGACTGTCTATATTCACGGAATTGCCTGAGTTCAGGTTCATATCTTCCCAAGCGGTGGGGCGACGAAATTCAAAACTGACGGGCATCTCCGTAAAATATGTCTTTTCCTGCAAAGTGGTTTCCTGATTGAATGCATCGTGGTAGGCATCAATATCCAACGTTTCGACCACTTGTGCGACGGGTTCGTCACGAAAGAGGCTCATGAATTTATCCCAATAACTGCCGGCATCAGCGGAGGAGGGGGCCAATAGCACTGCGCCAAGGGCTGTCGCGGCGAGGGTTGCTTTTACGAATTTCATTTTTCACTTTCCACTGGCATTGATTTGCCGTTTTCATCAATTGCAACATAGGTATAGACGCCTTCGGTGACTTTAACATCTTCTTCCGACAGGCGGCGTCGTGCCCAGCTTTCAATTTTTACGGTAATGGATGTTCGACCCACCCGTTCAATTTCGCAGTAAAAACTGACGACATCACCAACATAGACGGGCTTGTGAAAGCTCATGGCGTTGACGCCAACAGTTGCGACCTTATTTTTGGCGCGTTGCACGGCCACAACCGCGCCCGCCAAATCCATCTGGCTCAGAAGCCATCCGCCAAAAATATCACCATTTGCATTGGTGTCAGATGGCATCGGAATGGTCCGCAAAGTCGCCTTTACAGCTTTATTTTTAAGGCTGTCCTCGTTTTTCACTGGAAATCTCCTCTCGTTTGCGGTTATTTTAACGGGTATTTTCACCATCATAAAGACTTAATATGAGCACAGATCAAAGCGCACAAGAATATTCAGCATCCGATATTGAGGTCCTTGAAGGCCTTGAACCTGTACGTAAACGCCCGGGTATGTATATCGGCGGTACGGATGACCGCGCGCTACACCATTTGGTGAGTGAGATTCTGGATAACGCGATGGATGAGGCGGTCGCAGGGTACGCAAACCGCATATCCATTGAACTGACCCCTGAAAACCGCATGACGATTGAGGATAACGGCCGCGGTATTCCTGTTGATGATCACCCGAAATATCCGGGCAAATCCGCGCTAGAAGTTATTATGACGACGCTCCACTCGGGGGGTAAGTTCTCGAACAAAGCCTATAATACGTCCGGTGGATTGCATGGGGTCGGGATATCGGTCGTGAATGCCCTGACCACTGAAACCGTGGTTGAGGTTGCGCGTGAAAAACAGCTTTACCGCCAAACATTTAGCCGCGGTAAGGCACAGGGATCAATTG
>CAXGXG010000111.1:0-5888 GCA_964013525.1 uncultured Alphaproteobacteria bacterium
CGGCATATGGCAATCCATAAGGACCAAATCGTAAGTGTTGACTTTAAAAGCTTCCACCGCCTTGCGTCCGTTATCAACCAGATCAAATTCGGTAATATTAAGACTGGCCAAAAGCTTTTTAATCAGCACCTGATTAAACGCATGATCCTCGGCCACCAGAATTTTGGCCTGATTGATCGGTTTTCGCGTATGATCAGCCTTCACCATCAAAACCCTCTCAGACGGGCGGGCGGGCAAGGCATCCGGCGCACGGAACATGCTGACACCAAATGTAAAGACCGAACCCACGTCCTCGACACTTTCTACATGAATGTCGCCACCCATGAGCTCCACGATCTTCTTCGTAATGTTCAAGCCCAGACCGGTTCCGCCATATTTGCGAATGTTCTTCTCATCAACTTGGGTAAACTTTTCAAAAATCGTATCGATCTTATCCTTTGGAATACCGATCCCGGTATCTTTAACCGCCATATGGATATCGTACGCGGCATCATTCTGCTGCACATTCATGACCAGATTGACTTCCCCCTTATCAGTATATTTGACCGCATTGCTAAGGAGGTTTGTCACCACACGGGAAAAACGAAATTCATCGCCAATCACATTGATATGCGAGAAATCTGCAACATTGGATGTCAATGTCAAACCCTTTGAAGATGCCAAAGGGCGGATTTGATCCACGATGCCAAAGACCACATCAGCCAGGTTAAAAGGCTCGGTCGCCAACTGAAAACTGCCTGATTCAATTTTAGAAATATCAAGAACGTCGTTTACAATCTGTAAAAGCGTATCAGACGAGGCTTCAACAATTTCAAGGCTTTCACGCGCATTTTCTGAAATGTCTTCTTCCTCTTTGATCAAACGGGTAAGCCCCATGATACTGTTGATAGGGGTGCGAAGCTCGTGGCTCATGTTCGCAAGGAAATCATCTTTGGCTTTATTTGCCTGTTCAGCGACGCGCTTTTGTTTTTCCAAATCACGGGTGCGGTCTTGGACCTTTTGTTCCAACTCAGCATTGGCAAGCTTCAGCTGTTCTTCCGCTTTTATGGTTTCAGAAATATCGTGGCCGATACCCAATATGAACTTGTTATTATCATTATCGAAAAAGCGGATTTTTTTGGTCAGCAGGGTTTTGACCTCGCCGGTTGGAAAGGTGATTTTCTCGATCGTTTCCGCATAGCCTTTTTCGAATGCAATGCGGTCCTGTTCCAAAAAGTCTTCAACCTCCGTCTCATCAAAATCTTCGGTAGCTGCTGTCCCCAGGACTTTATCCCGGGCGTCCTCCGGGAAAAGGGCCAACATCGCCGGGTTGGCCTGAATGATGCGAAACTGTTCATCTTTGACAAAGATCAAATCCGGTAACTCTTCAATAATCAGATTTTGAAAATTCGTAAGTTCTGACAGTTTTTCTTTCTCTACCTCAAATTTACGCGAGGCGGTTTCTGCGGCCTTGACCGCACGTGCGTTTGAACGCGAAAGCATGATAAAAAAGATTAAAAGCGCAGCATCGATCATAAGACCGCCGGCTAAAATGTACCAAGGTTTATAGGAGGTGTTTTCTGCATAAAATTCAGGCGTTGGGCGAATATCCACATCCCATGTTCGGCCAAAAACAGGCAGGGTAAAACCGGGCGCAATCTCATAGTCGGTTCCCTCCTCCAGCTCGCTATAGAGGGTCTCCCCGTTGTCACTAATGCGAATATCAATCCCGCGACTTTCTTGATTCAGCGTTCCTTGGATCAGTTTGTTAAAGATAAACGGTGCATAAACCATACCTACAAATGCATCTCTGCGTTCAGAAACATTTTCGACCGCACGCGCATAAAACGGAACATACAGCAAAAATCCGGGCGTGCGGTTTTCATCCTGAACCAGCGTAATTGGACCGGTGATCTGCGATTTTCCCGTGTCACGTGCCCGTTTTGAGGCTGTGTATCTGTTATCTTCGTGCGCCATGTCCAAGCCGATAGCCTTTAGATTGGCCTCTGCCGGCTCAACATATGTAATGGGAAATAGATCAGGATTATCATGCGCAGGGTAAACCCTAAAATCCGGCCAGCTGTCGCGCTGTTCCTTATTAAAAGCGCCCTCACGTTCGCGCCCAACATTGAAAATAACACCGATCCCGTTGATACCGGGATAGCGTTCAGAGATGTTGAGTGTATCACTATAGCGCTTCCATTCGGCGCGGCTGACATCCAAATTAGCCGCCTCGAAATAGGACACGCCGCTCTGCAAAGCATTTTCATAGAGTTGCATGCGCTCGACAACCAAGTCGCTGACTTGTGCGGTTTGACGTTCAATTTTTGCCTGAAGCTTTTCTTCCGCCTGCGAACTGGAAACGTGCCAGGCCGTAAACGTCAACATGAGTGAGCTCAGCAATATCGCCCAATGAAACCATTTCAGATGACAGTTTTTCAACGTCTCAAACCCCTGAACATGCTTTTGTTATTTTTTATTAACCAAGGATTGTGCTTTATCGCGCAAATCTATTGCATCATAACTGAATCAAGAATACCAAATCTTTATTATAATAATATTAAATTTTTGTATCTATGTACTTTATTGCATACTATAGCATTTGTAAATATTATCTTTTTGCGTGTCTTTGCGGAACGCTTAAGCCCCGTGCACGTATGGTGTTTTATGAAACTTTGTATTCTTCTCGGTGATCAACTCAGCCACGATCTAAGCGCTTTGCGCTCCCTTGAAAAGGGCACAGATCAGATTTTGATGTGTGAAGTCAAAGAAGAAGCCACATACGTCAAGCATCACAAGCTCAAAATTGCGTTTCTATTTTCCGCCATGCGCCATTTTGCTGACGAACTGCGGGCGGACGGATATAATGTCTTTTATCGAAAACTTGATGACCATGGCAATCAAGGTTCCTTTTATGGCGAGGTTCGCGCCGCCGTAAACAAATACAACCCAGATAAAATCATCGTTACCGAACCCGGGGAATACCGTGTTCTAAAGGACATCAAGAGCTGGTCTGAAGATTTCGACTGCGAAGTTGAGATATGCCCTGACGACCGTTTTTTATGCAGTCATGAGGATTTTGAGGATTGGGCCGAGGGCCGCAAAACCCTGCGCATGGAAAATTTTTACCGCGAGATGCGAAAAAAACATGACATTTTAATGGATGGTGATGAGCCCGTAGGCGGCGAATGGAACTATGATCAGGAAAACCGCAAACCGCCAAAAGAAGGCATGGATGTTCCGTCCCCATACCGCGGACAAACAGATCAAATCACACAAGATGTCATTGAATTGGTGTCTAAGCGATTTTCTGACCATTTTGGAAACCTGGATGGTTTCTATTTTGCCGTCACCCGCGATCAGGCGCTATATGCGCTCAATAAATTTATAGACGAGCGCCTTTGCAATTTCGGCACCTATCAGGATGCTATGGTTCAGGGGGAACCCTGGATGTATCACAGCCACCTCAGCTTTTACATCAATTGCGGCCTGTTGTACCCGCGCGAGTGTATCGTCAAGGCGGAAAAAGCCTACCTTCAGGGGGACGCGCCTTTGAATGCAGTTGAGGGCTTCGTCCGCCAAATCCTGGGATGGCGCGAATATATGCGTGGCGTTTATTGGTTGAAAATGCCTGAATACGCAGATGAAAACCATCTGGATGCGACACGTGATTTGCCCTGGTTTTACTGGTCGGGTAACACAAAAATGAATTGCCTGCGTCAATGCGTAAAGGAAACGGAGGCCAATGCCTACGCCCACCATATTCAGCGCTTAATGGTTCTTGGCAATTTTGCCCTGATTGCGGGTCTGGATGTCAGACACGTCAACGAATGGTACTTGGTCGTCTATGCCGATGCATACGAATGGGTGGAAATGCCCAACGTTAGCGGCATGATCCTCTATGCTGACGGTGGGCTCCTCGGTTCAAAACCTTATGCCGCCAGCGGGTCTTATATCAACAAAATGTCGGATTATTGTAAAAACTGCTCATACAAAGTGACCAAGAAAAACGGGCCTGATGCATGTCCATTCAATTATTTATATTGGGATTTTATTCGCCGGAACAAAGACAAGCTAGAGGGTAACCACCGCATGGGTATGATGTACAAAACCTGGGACCGCATGAATGATGAAAAAAAACATGCGGTAGAGGCGGACGCCCAGCGATTTTTCAAACAGTTGGAAAATGGAGATTGCGTATAATGAACAGCGGGACGGGAAATACAAACGTCGTAAACGTTGCCATTATCGGCTCAACCGGCGGAATCGGACGGGCGCTCGTCAGGCATTACTTGGGTCGTTCCGACCTCGGCAAACTTTATGCAATTGCCCGCACGCCCGAACAATTTGATGACGAGCGTGTATGTACAGTCACCATAGATTATAAACAGGAAACGTCTGTAAAAGATGCGGCAGAGTGCATTCAACATCCTCTTGATATCGTAATTGTGGCCAGCGGGATTTTGCATGGGAATGACATTCAGCCTGAAAAAAGCCTGCGCGACATCAGCGCCGATCAAATGTACGATGTCTTTGCTATTAACACCTTTGGCCCGGCTTTGATATTGCGATACTTCTCACCCCTCCTAAGGCGTGATCGGAAAACGGTCCTGGCATGCCTCAGCGCGCGGGTGGGCAGTATTTCCGACAATCACTTAGGCGGTTGGTACAGCTACCGCGCATCCAAAGCGGCATTAAATATGCTGATCAAAACAGCCTCTATTGAAATCGGCCGCCGCTGGCCCCTTGCCTGTGTTATCGGCCTGCACCCGGGAACTGTTGACAGTGATCTGTCCAAGCCATTTCAGGGCAATGTGCCCGATAAACAGCTTTTCAGCCCTGAAAAGTCTGCAGAATGTCTGATAAATGTCATAGATGGACTGGACGAAAGCCATACGGGACGTATCTTTGCTTGGGATGGGCAGGAAATTGCACCCTGAAATTTTATTCACCCGCACCCCTTAATGGGGCTGACAAATCCGACCCAAGCACCTATGCTGATGACCGTGCGTAAATAGACCGACTGAAAAGGAAATAACCAAGATGAAGACACGTGCTGCAATTGCTACTCAAGCGGGAAAACCCCTGAGCATTGAAACTGTTGACCTCCAAGGGCCGCAGCCCGGAGAAGTCTTGGTCGAAATCATGGCAACAGGTGTTTGTCATACAGATGCTTTTACCCTTTTAGGTGACGACCCCGAAGGCGCCTTTCCCGCAATTTTAGGGCATGAGGGCGCAGGTATCGTGCGCGAAGTCGGCAAGGGCGTCATATCTGTTGTCCCGGGCGATCATGTGATCCCATTGTATACACCCGAATGCCGTGAGTGTAATTTTTGCCTGAATCCCAAAACCAATCTGTGCCAATCCATCCGCAGCACGCAGGGTCAGGGACTAATGCCGGACGGCACATCACGCTTTTCCCTGAATGGTGAACCAATCCTGCACTATATGGGCACGTCAACCTTTTCTAACTTTACCGTCCTGCCTGAAATTGCAGTTGCCAAGGTTCGCAAGGATGCTCCGTTTGAAAAAATTTGTTATATCGGCTGTGGTGTAACCACTGGTGTGGGTGCGGTTGTATTTGATGCGAAGGTTGAACCCGGATCAACGGTTGCGGTTTTCGGCCTCGGCGGGATCGGCCTGAATGTTATTCAGGGGGCGAAGATGGTTGGTGCCGACAAGATTATTGGTATTGATATCAACCCGTCAAAAAGAGCCATTGCGGAATCATTTGGCATGACGCATTTCATAAATCCGAAAGAGGTTGATAACGTGGTAGAAGCCGTTTGCGACCTGACCGGCGGGGGCGCCGATTATTCATTTGAATGTATTGGCAATGTTGATGTTATGCGCCAGGCCCTGGAATGCTGTCACAAAGGATGGGGCGAAAGCGTCATTATCGGCGTGGC
>CAXGXG010000112.1:0-5822 GCA_964013525.1 uncultured Alphaproteobacteria bacterium
GAGGATTAAAAAGAGTGCATTTCCGCGTGTTGATAACATTCAACAATTATAGAAGCACAGCCACGGTCATGCAAGAATCATAAAATAAACTTGGACAGGTCTTCTTCTTTGGCCAACGGCTGAATAATATTTTGCACAAATGCCTTATCGATCTTGATTTTTTCTCCACCGCGGTCTGTTGCGCTAAAGCTGATTTCATCCAACAGGCGTTCCAGAACAGTATGAAGGCGACGCGCACCGATATTTTCAACAGCCGTATTGATCTCAACTGTCAGGCGTGCCAGCTCATCAATCGCATCGTCTGTAAAGTCAAGTGTAACATCCTCGGTTTTCATCAGGGCCTTGTACTGCTTGATCAGGCTGTATTCAGGTTCCGTCAGGATGCGACGGAAATCATCCTCGGACAGGGCATTCAATTCAACCCGGATCGGTAAACGTCCCTGAAGTTCCGGCAAAAGGTCTGCCGGCTTGGCATAGTGAAATGCACCCGATGCGACGAATAGAATATGATCCGTTTTGATAATGCCGTGTTTTGTAGGAACATTGGTGCCTTCAATCAACGGCAATAAATCGCGTTGAACGCCTTCGCGGCTGACGTCGCCACCTTTGCGCTCATTGTTCTTTGCGATCTTGTCGATCTCATCCAAAAAGACGATACCGTGGTTTTCAACCGCATCTTTGGCGCAGGAGATAATTTTGTCCTGATCCAAAAGCTTGTCGGCTTCTTCTTCAAGCAAGATATCGTAAGAATCCCGAACTTTCATCTTTTTGGTCTTCTTCTTGCCACCCATGACGTCGCCTAACATATCGCCGATGTTAATCATTCCCATTTGCGCGCCGGGCATACCGGGAATATCAAAAGTCGGCATTCCGCCACCGGATTTCTCAGATACGGCAATCTCTATATCTTTATCATCAAGTTCACCGCTTCGCAGCTTTTTGCGGAAAGAATCACGTGTCCCCTCGGATGCGCCCGGGCCAACCAATGCGTCCAAAACGCGGTTTTCTGCGCTCAATTCTGCTTTGGCTTCAACAGATTTACGCATTTGTTCGCGGGTCATATTGATGGCAACATCCATCAAATCCCGAATGATGGATTCAACGTCGCGGCCGACGTAGCCAACTTCGGTAAATTTCGTGGCTTCAACCTTGATAAAAGGCGCCTCAGCCAATTTAGCCAGACGTCTGGAAATTTCGGTTTTACCAACCCCTGTCGGGCCGATCATCAGGATGTTTTTAGGCAGGACCTCTTCACGCATCATCGGTTCCAGCTGTTGACGTCGCCAACGGTTGCGAAGGGCAATGGCAACGGCGCGTTTGGCATCTTTCTGGCCGATAATGAAACGATCCAATTCGGATACGATTTCACGAGGGGTAAAGGCTTTACCATCATCACGGCAAGGCTCATTAACGGTTTTTGTTTGAACTGTCATCTTGGAATTAAACTTTCTCTACGATTAAACTGTCATTTGTATAGACGCAGATATCGGCGACAATTTTCATGGATTTGCGGGCGATTGCTTCTGCATCCATGCCATCAACATCATAAAGCGCGCGTGCGGCAGACAAAGCGTATTGCCCGCCGGAGCCGATTGCAATTAAACCGTCTTCGGGTTCAACAACATCACCGGTTCCGCTGAGGATCAGGGACGTTTCCTTATCACATACGGCCATCATGGCTTCGAGTTTGCGAAGGTATTTATCCGTACGCCAATCTTTGGCAAGCTCAACACAGGCGCGCACCAGTTGATCGGGATGGGCGTCCAATTTCGATTCGAGGCGCTCTAAAAGTGTAAAGGCATCTGCCGTTGCACCCGCAAATCCGACAACAACCTTGCCATTGGCTAGGCGGCGGACTTTACGGGCATTGGATTTCATAACCGTCTGGCCGAATGAAACCTGCCCATCACCGGCGACAACCACATCATCGCCCTTGCGAACAGCAAGGATAGTGGTACCGGCCCAGTTGCCATAGGGGTTTTCGCCCGGGCGCATGGCATAAGGATTGTGAAAATTCATAAAAGAAACCCTTTTTCGCTGTGTATATACGTCCTATTAGATATGTCGCGTCACAGGCGGAAAATCAAGGGTGAAATCGGATTATCGGGGTTGCATAACGCTTGGGCCGATGGGCATGACCTTTTTGCGGCCATTTTCAAGGACAACGATATGATTAAAGTGACGTGTGCGTGGTGTTGGCTTGTCTGGCATTTGTGAACCCTTTTGTAAGAATGTCCTAATAATAAGAATAGCGTTTTCAGGTAAAAAGTTCCTGAACAGGGATTTATTTCAGACACATTTCTATCCTATAATCAAAAGCATGAAAAACAATCAAGGCAATGTCTTTTTCCTGATCCTGATCGCAGTGGCGCTTTTTGCCATGGTTTCCTACAGCCTCAGCAGTGGTGGCCCGGTCAAAAGCGACCTGAGCGATGAAGAGGCGGAGCTCGCCATCTCTGATATGATTCAATACCATACACGCATCAAACAGGTTGTCCGCGATTTGAGGATGCTCAAAGAATGTGCGGATACGGAAATCAGTTTTCACTACGACAGTGATGGTGACGGGATATTAGAAACCGACGGTCAGGATGATTATTATAATCCGAATGCACCGGCGGATTTCTCCTGCCATGTTTTTGATGTGCGCGGCGGGGGCTTAAGCTATAAGGCACCGGACATCAAACTTTTGGATCCGGCTTATGCGACGGCACCCTTTGCGCAGGAGACCGTATTTGCAACCAGCCGTCTGGGTGGATCAGCAGATCCGACAATGGGAACGGCGGAGAGCGACCTTGTGATTTTTGTCGGATACGCGACCGAGCGTATCTGCAACCTTTATACGGAACGCTTGGGCCATCATGATTACATTGCAGAAGACAATGATCTGACATTAGCAGCTCCATATTTTGTAGGTGCCTACCCCAGTTATGGCGATATGGACCAAGGGCCAACCCGCACCCAAGACAAGCTTTTTGGCGGCTGCGTACAGGGACGTGCCCCATTTTCAGAGCCGTCATACGTTCTTTATCATCTTTTAATTGAAAGGTAGAGCGCCGGCGAAGCCCATAGCGCTTAGAAATTATCGTTTTCCAGGTCTTCCAAACGCACCTGGGTCGATGAGATCATCTCATTTGCAATTGTATCAATGACATTCCCGACAGAGGCTTCTTCGGTTTTACCGGCATCCGCCAGCTCATTGATACGTCTGCGAATTTCGGTCCGGGCAGAGCCGCCCGGGAAGTTGGCCGCAAGCAAGCGGCGTGCCTGTGCCGCACCCAATCTGGCATAAAGACGGTTGCGAATGGCCACATCCTCAGCTGATGTCGAAAACGCCCACAGTTCAATCGGGCCAAGTGTATTGATAAGGTGCTGTTCATAGCGCCCCTCGGTCGTACCCAAAACCAACAGACACGGACCCCCGCTGGAACGTGGGCCTGTCAGGCGGTTACGCATAATCCAGCGTGCGGTATCTGAGAGGCCAAAACGTGATCGCGCATTGTCTACGGAACGATCTGAAACAGCCGCACCCATAATCCATACACCTGTCGCCAGATCAACCATGTCATCATCAAAGTCGTCCAACAGCTGGGATGCCAGAACGATTTGAATACCGCGTTTACGGCCTTCACGCACATCTCGAATCAGCTGGGCGCGCACAGCTCTGGAGCCGGAGGTGCGGTGAAATTCATCAAAGCATAAACGTTTCGGAGTTTCAGCAATATCCCGCAGTTTTTCTTCGTGATAGCTGCGGTATTTTGGCGGCATAACGGCCAGGGCCTCGCGGTTTAACCACCATGATGTGATCAGCGCGTGGCGCGCCAGCATATACATGATAGAAGTCTGACGGTCTGCGGTTTCATCACCCTGCGGGCACACATCAGCCAGATCCAGTGAAGAAATACGGTTTTCTGCCAATGAGAATTTGGTTACAGATGACAAGATCGGAAATTCACGAACGGCTGAAGTGATCATCCGCTCGAACGCATGGATCACGCCTTCGGTTGAACCGGAAATTTGGGTTTCTTCCATCAGGTTACGAATTTGCGGGCGGCGCGCTGCAGCCACCGTATCGCCCAAAGTCGGAACCGCGTGACGTTGCGCAAGCGAGGCCTCGTACGTGCGCCCCTTGTCAAACAGGATGTCAACAATATCCCACCAGTACGGCTCGGGCGGCAGTTCTGAACGTGTTTCTTCCAAGGCCGCATCAACCTCGGGGTCAATGCGTTTCAAATATGGGCGTGGCTCAGAGTTAGCGGTATTATCATCACGCCAACGGTAAATCTCGTCAACCACCATACCGGCCAGTTGCGGGATCCCGTCATAGGGCTCAGACTTACCGGCAGGAGTACACAGCAGGGTTAAAAGCTCAATCAGATAGCTCCGCTCATCCGCCAAAGGCCTACGCATACCCAATTTCGTATCGAACGGGTTGATTGCATATTCCTGCGTCATTTGCAGCCGGTAGGAAACCGCCTCATGCCGTCGTGATGGCGGCAATGCGTCTTTGATCAGGGAAATCAGACCAGCAGAGGAGGGGCCGATATCAATAACAGCCACATAGGGCAGGCGGGACACGCCCGCTGTCAAAATCGTTCCCAAATTAAGGGTGTTCATCAAAACGGACTTACCGCCCCCCGGCTGTGCGAAGACAAGGTCAAACCATGTTGTTGTTATGTTTGTTCCCGTTTGATAAGGCCAAACACGCCCGTCTGGTGTGCGCAGTAAAATCGAGCCATTTTGGAAGGGGCTTGATGCACGTTGCCAGGGCAAAAGCTTCATAACCTCGGCCAATGGCGCGATGGCGGCTGGCGCTGTTGATGCACAGGCAATCCCCAGTGCCGAGGACATGACGCAATCCAACGGGTCACCGGACAGCTGTGAAACCTGGCAATAGCCCCAGCTTTCTGCGGCCTGGATCAGGGTGGATACGCGCTCTTCCAGCAGGGCCATTTCCCCCTTGGGCGCCCAAGTGGCAAATGATATACGCATTTTGACCACTGGTTCACTGCGCGAAAGCTCATTCAATGCATCAAGTGCGTCTTTGATCTGGCGGTTTTCAGGATTGGTAACGGCCATGAGCGAGGCAAGGAAACTGCGCAATGTCGCGCCCTGAACGCCGCCACCTTCAATCAGGAAAGAGACCCGGAACGGGGTTTTGGATTCCAGTAAGCGGCTTAAAAGTTTTGGAAAGGGCGCAGGCTCCATCGGCGCCAGTGTCATATCAACGCCTGCCCATAAATACTGTCCAAACTCAACAACACGGTCGTTAATCACGCGGGCCGAAGTGGTCGAGATTTGACGGCGTAACGGCGGCCAAAGGACGTCGGACATATCCGTCATGCTTTCGGGTGCGCGTGGCGGCAAGGGGTCACCCGGCAGGCAGGCCCGCCAGCGGCTGTTCACACCGGTTTGAAGTAGATTCGTGCGGACGGCAAACAGGGCATCGTGAACTTCCATGACCTTGTTCTGTATGCCAAGCTCCATAAATGCAGCAGATAGGCCGTTTACAAAGCTGTCATGGCGGTTGCGTAACCCTTCAAAGGCTGTCAGCGGGTTTTGCGCATCCATGGCGCGGACCCATTTCTTTTTACGGTTGTTTTCCGCCTCACGTTTTAATTCCGTTTTGCTGAGCGCTGATGGGCGCGTCCAAGCAACGAGATAGATTTCTTCCCACGATAAATAATTGGGGAGGTGGCGCGCACGCTCTTCAAAAATATCATCAATTTCCAGACCGGTATTTTTGGCGGACAACTGATTTGGGCGGATCATGGCCCGCAATTCCTCATGTATACGTTCAGGATTGCGGGTAAAATAAATTT
>CAXGXG010000113.1:0-5812 GCA_964013525.1 uncultured Alphaproteobacteria bacterium
CTGTGGAAATTGATCCATTCAGTTAGGTTCCTAAAACTTTGATTGTTTTGATTTGGCGTTTAACCACCGGGTATCTGTAAGTTATAAAATAGCCTGCCGCGTCAATTGCGTGGTCAAGCCCTCCAGATTTATCCGGCTCGCCGTTCTTGTCATACGCTTGCTTTTCCAGCCCCTCGACCAGTGACGGGCAGTGTTCAATATTGACCAGATACCGCCGCTTGCCCTCTTTGTGGATCATGGCATTAACTGCCAATACACGATCTTTGACCGCAGGGTTCTTGCTGTTAACCAGCACCTGAAAACCGGCTTGCCGTAAAATGGACAAGTCGCTTTCAGAAGCGTTGTTTGACTTGCGGCTGTTTCCGCTGGCATCCGGATAAATGAATATCTTGTGGCCCTGATACCGCTGCTTAATCATTGCGGCCATTGCAGGCGTATCAAGCACGTCTGTAATCTCTGCTACTGCATGCGGATCATCACCGCGCAGCACATGGATAATCGCTGACATTTTGCCAACGTTGAAATCCATGCCGATATGCAGTGCATCACCGCTGTTAATCGTTTCGGTGGTGGCGTTCAATTCCCTGTCAAAGTCAGGATAAACGCTGCCCGCTGTCAAGTTTACAAACTCGCCATCCAGATAAGCAGCAAGGCGGTTGCTCGGGTACGTGCTTTGCAGGCTCTCAATATACCCCGCAGGCAGATTTCTTGAATTGCTGTGCGTTGTGGCCTTTATAATCTTATAGCCCGGCGCAGGGTTTTTTTGCCACCGCTCATAAACGAACCTGAACCCCTCGGGCGTTGTCGCGACTGCAACCGTATTCAGTGATCCATCAGGCTTCTTCTGGCGGTTACGGGATATGATCTTTTCCCATACTTCCCGCGCTTTTTCGGTTTTTAGCGTATCTAGCTCGTCCACAAGGCTATCTGCAACCTCATAGCCGATAATGCGCTCCGGCCTATCCATCGTGCGGAATATGATGTTTCCAGCCTTTGGGATGGTGATAATCGCATCCGTTTTGTTCAGGTCGAATGAATACCCCATTTCATCCAGCTGCTCGGCAAACCGCGGAAAGCCGATTGTTCGAACCAGATCATAGGTTGGTAGGTAATAGGCAATATTCTGTTTCGGGTAGTTTATTTTTTTATATATCGCCCGGATTACAGCAGCATGTGTCTTCCCAGCACCGAACCCGGCGACCATTGCAGGAAATTGGCTTTCAGATGCGACAAACTCATACTGCGGATCAGTCAGCAGTATCTGTTTTTGCATCGGAGTACCTTCCCAACGTAATGCCGGAAATCAGGTCTTTACCGTCTGCGCCTGTGCTTTCCTGGCGTGTGCTAAATTCGTCTTTCTTGCGTCGCTCCAGATACCATCTGGACATGTCTTTATCGCCGTCGTCCAAGGCATCAACCACCACTTTGCGGGCTTTCAGGACGGGTTGTTCCTTCAATGCCTCTTTTCTCTGCAAAAATTCGGGATTTTCTTCTTGATAATTGTAAATTGTCCTTGCACTTATTCCCGCATACAGGCTGGCTTCAATGTCTGTGCAGCCCAAGGCAAAGGCTTCTTCCAATTTTTTCAGAACATCAGGTGTCATTTTTGTAGGTGCGCCAACTCCTTTTTTGTTTTTATCTTTTGCTGGCATGAATCAAAAATCCTATGTTAAACTCGCTCCCATGTGCGAAGGTGAAGAAATAGAGAAACCAAAGGCTGAAGTCGTCAAACTTCGCCGAACTGCTAAGCGCAACCGGTTTGAGCAATATGACGATATTCAGAACCTGCGTAATGATCTTTTGGCATTGGCAAATCGTATTGAGGCAGTTAAGGACAAAACCCAATGGCCGAACTGGTCACAGTGTCAAGCTGACTCAATGCGCGAATATGCACAGCAGCTAAATCCCGACAATCAACCAAAATAATCTACACCCGGCGATCAACCCGGGCGGCACTTGATAGGGTCTTGAAACAAGGCATAAAAAAAGCGCCCAACCTGTGGACGCAACTCTAACCTTAAAACAATCATACCCAACTTGACCCCCGATTGTCAACATTTGTTTTTGGTTTGTTTTTGTTTTGCCCCTATTCCGTTCTTGGTGGCTGTTTGAATACCCTCATTGCCTGCCTGAACGTTGATGTCTTCCCACATTCCACACACTCCAGTTCTAATCTGCTGGTCACTGCGTACTCCTGACATCCGCAACCACACTCCATCACAGTTTTGGGAGGTTTGGGTGATGGGAATAAAACAATGTTATCATTCATCGCTTCCACCCCCGTAACTTGCAGTAAATATCTAAACACTTGATCAGGTTTCTCTTGGCAGTCTCTTTGCGCAATCCCCTATCTCGATCGATATCCCTTAACGGCTTCCCATACCCGATAACGTCCATAGCCATGGCATGTGAAAGCTTTTCGCGTTGCAGTTCAGTCGCCCACTTGAAATACAGCTTAACCAGATCCTGAAGCTTGTCATCATTGCTAAGCCCCACATCCATGCGCTGCGAATAGCTGGAAATCTTCATCCCCATACCCCGGGTGGCGCCCTCAAATCCTAACGTGATATCAATCACTGCGTCCTGCTGTGGCTGATCCAGACTATCAATCAGCCTTGCGTGCAGGTTGCACATAAACCCCTCCTGCGCTTTGCGGTCTTCGGTTAGCTTAACCATTCTCTTGATAACACCCCCGTGGCGCGCACGGTGTACCAAGTTTTCCAGATCAATCGTTTCTTCACTCATCCCCTGCCCCTTTGCTGCTACTGTTTCGTTGCTGTTGCCGATAACTTCTTATCCAGCCATTCATCGAACGGCATTTGCGGTTTTTCCTGCTCAATTTCTTCCAAAACCCTTGCCCCTGGTCTTTTCACTAACAAGGCGTGGATTTTTGGAATAACGGCAATCACGCTAAACTCACCGCCGCCCTGTATGCGGAAAGCTTGGCAGATTTCCCGTGTCCAGTCTGATCTTGTTTTCATGAATTACCCCCAATGCGCTTGATTGAATTGCCAATCATCCCTGCGATTTTGTCGCACTCGATTTTGTAATCATCGACCTTTTCGTCGTTCTGCCTGTTGTAATCCCGAATGGTGTAGGCCGCATCGCTATATTGCGGATAGCCGTTGCGTTCCTGCCATTTTTGCGCTGCGATAAACTGCGACTCTGTGATCTTTGGCTTTTCAGGATTTAAAATCTGGATGATGTTGGCCGGCGTTGGCAGATCATCGTGTTTCAGCATGTATTCCTTGACCGCATAGCAAACTTGTTCCGGTGTGAATTTGTCCTCCAGCAATGCCTGCCAGCCGCGCAGCAAGGTTTTGAGATTGATTTCCTTGCCATAGGCTTTTTGCATTTCGACCAGTACAGCCACCGCTTCAAAAATCTGCCGCTTGCCTTCATCCGTCCATTTACCATCCATTTTCTGCAATCTCCCTGATTTGATTTTTAATTCCGTTACCCTTGGTGCTTTCCTTGCTTTTCGGTTCAAACAAGCCAGTCCAGCCGTTCATGATCGAGGTGTTTATGATTTCCGTGGGGTCATGGCCGGACCTGTACCATTTTTGCAGCTGCTTGATTTGCTTTTCAGCTGTGGATTTGGTCAGAGTTTTTTTAATCTCTCTCCTGTGCTTTTTCCATTCGCCCCAAACATCGGGTTCAATGCATTCAGGCAAAACAAATTTTTTGGATATAGATTTATCTATATCTTTTATATTGGTGACTGGTGTCTGGTGACTAGCAGAAGTTAAGCCTCTGATTTTATTCAATAGTGCTTCATTTTCAGCAAGTTTTCGTGAAGTTTTCAACGAACTTTCAACAGATTTTCGCGTGATTTTCAGCTCGTTTTCGTCTGGTTTTCGGCCAGTTTTCCCGTCTTTTCCATGCTTTTTTGCACCGTTTTCCTGCGCCGTTTTGCGTCTTTTTTGCGCGTTTTCTATCTCTTTTTCAGCGCGTTTTTGATGTATTTTTCCATCTTTTACGGAAATAAAACCCTTGGCCAAAAGATCATTTTTAATGCTTTTAAGTTTGCGAACAGAACAATTGCATAGGTTAGATAACCACTTATTATCATCTAAAATTGCCTCGCCCCGGTGGTAGATTGACGACACAATCGTGATGAAAACGCCCCGTTCTTCGAGGGTCAGCATCTGCGTATCAAGCAGCCAGTCCTTGGCGTAAAAATCTACGTGGAATATTTCGCTCATTTCGGGCGCTCCTTTTCCAGTACGTACTTGTAAAAACAATTGATGATGTGCTGCTTATCAAAATCATTCCAAATCTTTGACAAAGGGATTACCGCTACGGCGTTTTCATCGTCTGCGCCATCGCCGAACGCTCTAACACGCATAGCCTGCAATTCATCCTCATTCGTGGCTGATTTGCGCTTTGGAAAGCTTGATCTGATGCGGGTTTCGTTCATGCTAACCCCACCACTTCTATGATGGTTTCATCAACATCAGCGCGCACGATACGGCATTCATCCATGTGTCTGTCATCAGGTGTGGCGCCAACTTCTACCAACAGATCTGATACGGCTTTAATGCGATTATCAATGTCACCGCGCGTCTTACGTGGCACCTGAATTTCAAGGCTGTATTTGTCACACTTCAAAGGCATGATCGGCAGCAATTCTTTTGACATTGCCTTGCGCCATGCACGGTATTCTTTGGTTAAAACGCGCCCTTTTCTCACGTAATGAAACATCATATTCAGGCTTGGTGGAACCTCGCTTAAACGATATATCATAACGCTCTCCATTGACTCGAATTATGGAATCGGCGCATGATGTTCTCTTTTTGGAAGGAACATGAAATGCAGCAACTGGATAAATTAATCAGCGATTCCTTGATTGGCGTTCTGTTGAGAAAAACAGGCGTCACGGTAAGCGAACTTGATATGGTGAAAGAAAGCGTCAAGACTTACCTCCCTGAACATCCCGGGGTGACCGCTGATGATCTGGATGATCTGATGGAGCCTTATTATCGCTACATAGAGAAACGTACTGATTAGCCACGGCCAAGCGGTTCTCAACGTGTTTTTTATGGTCATGCGCATTAGCGGATAAAACTGTTTTTAGAAACTGCTGAAAATCTTCGTCACAAGCTAAATTCTTAATCACGCTGGGCCGGTTCTTGATTAACCATCCATAATCTTTTTCACGCCAAGCTCGGTTTTCTTCCTGTAAATGCTTTATTTCAAGCATAAGCTGTCTGTAAATATTCCCCATGATTTTCCCCAACCTTTAGAACCCCTTATCCGTATGTCCTTGACGCGGACATTAGAATCGGATTAGGGTTTAATTATGTAATGTTTTATCATTGGGCGGAATTGGAGTTGCAGCTCCTAATCGCCCCTCTTTGATCAAAACTCGTTCAAGCTTTGATAGTGTGTTGCTATTGCATGAGAAGCTTGGATTATTGATTTTCTTAATAGTGTTGATGTGAACATCAGCATCATCGGCTAGGCGTTGTTGCGTCCAGCCGTTCAATCGAAGCAATGTACGTGTTTCGTTAACAATCTCTTCTACTCTCATGAGTAAAGAGTAGTACACATATGTGTACTTGTAAACTGAAAAAGTCACCGTGATTGTGC
The DNA here is from genome assembly GCA_964013525.1 of uncultured Alphaproteobacteria bacterium. GTDB lineage: Bacteria > Pseudomonadota > Alphaproteobacteria > Micavibrionales > CSBR16-224 > CATLPD01. The sequence goes on from CAXGXG010000113.1 coordinate 5,593, forward strand.
TTTTTTTGCAGTTTGTTAACGAATAAGGTATATTATGATTGATTTTAACGATTCTGATTATATTCGCGCAAGGCTTCTTGCTTATATCGAAAAGAACAATATTAAGCCCACACCCTGGGGCCTAAGCGCTGGCCTATCTCGCAACGCCTTGTCTCAATTTTTAAACCACCCCGAAAGAAACATATCGGCTAAATCTCTACAAAAGCTGGCGGATCATGAA
>CAXGXG010000114.1:0-5806 GCA_964013525.1 uncultured Alphaproteobacteria bacterium
TGTGCAAAATCAGCTTGTCTTGGACCGTAGTCTCTTTATGTATGCCGGGACTGGTCAGGTCAAAGGCACGTGTGAGATGATCAGTGCCCTGCACAAATGGGAAAAGGAAGTTGTGCAACCCTTGGCCATGCGCTATTTCCAACAGCCAGTCGTTAAAGTGCGCGAAATGGGCACCTATTCCTGCCGAAATATTGCCGGCACCAATAACCGCAGTTTGCACAGTGTTGCGGGGGCAATCGACATTGGTGGCTTCACCCTGCAAAACGGGCGGTATATTGATGTTGAACGCGATTGGGGCAAACGCACGGTTGAAAGCCGCTTTTTAGCAGACGTAAACCGCCAGTCCTGCCGCATCTTCAACACGGTTCTGGGGCCGAATTATAACTATGACCACAGGAACCATTTTCATCTGGATATCGGTCGTTATAAAACTTGCAAGTAGCACTTAACCTCTGCAGGATTTCGCGTTAATATGCATCTGTTGCCGGCAGAATGCTGCGGCTATATCTTTGTCAGGTGTCTATATGAATACAAATATTCGGTTTTGTTTCCTTGCCTTCGCATGTCTTGCGGTTCTTGCCAGTTGTGCGCCTCAAGAAAAAGGCCGCATATTGGCGCCTGCATTTACCCGCTCTGCGGATCAATGCATTCTGGATCTGGCTTCTGAAGGGATTGCCTTTACAGTGATACCCGAAGATGTTGAGGATTATTGCGTTGTCCAGAATCAACTGGTTTTGGATGGCAGTTACGTCGCCTATACAGGTACAGGCCAGGTCAAAGGGCAGTGTGAAATGATCAGCGCCTTGACCAAATGGGAGCGCACAGTCCTGCAACCTTCAGCGCTGAAAATCTTTGGCTCACCTGTGGTTAAGGTTCATGAATTGAGCAATTTTTCCTGCAGGCGCATTGCCCGTACCGAATTCCGAAGCCAGCACAGCCACGGCAACGCCATTGATATCAGCGGCTTTACCCTCGAAAACGGCCGTTACATCGACCTTGAAGATGACTGGGGGACGGGCACGGATGCGGACCGCTTTTTACATGCGCTCCAACGTGGAGCTTGTGGTATTTTCAGTACAGTCCTCAGCCCCGATTACAACTGGGACCATCGCAACCATTTCCATTTTGATGTTGGCGCTTACCTATCCTGTAACTGACCCCCACGCAAAAGCACTTTCAAACTTTTGAGTTTTTAAATTGAATTTTCATCGTGCCCTCTTATGTTTTAAAGGGTATGAAGACGCTGTTCAAAACTTTGATGTTTATTTTGTTTTTATGCCTTGCGCTAATCGGCAGCTGGGCATTGGTCCATATGCCGGATCGTTACAAGCCATGGAAGCCACTGCAAACCATTGATGAAGGCGGTCCTTTTTTCAAGATGAAGCTGAGTGCCCTTTCGGGAGATTATGATACATGCACGACTGTATTGTCCCGGTCTGATGTTGACTTTGAACAGGTCAATGATCGCCAAAGCGGTGGGTGTAATCTGACTGATCAGATTCATTTAAACCGCGGACTTGCCCCCTATTCCGCAACAGTGCAGGGAACCTGCCCGCTGATCGTTGCATTGAGCGCGTGGGAAGACACCGTTTTGGCGCCTGCCGCCCGGCGGCATTTTGACAGCTCTGTTGCCAGTATCACCCACTATGGCATTTTCTCATGCCGGAATGTTCGGGGTTCGACAACACGGCGCAGCCAGCACGCAAGTGCCAACGCCATTGATATTGCCGCGATCACCCTTGCCGACGGGACCCGTATTTCCGTGTTGGACGATTGGGATGACACGAACGAAAAAGGCGCGTTCCTGCGTGATTTGCATCAGGGGGCTTGCGGCATCTTCTCTGGCGTATTGGGCCCTGACTATAATGCACTGCATCGCGATCACTTTCATTTTGATTTGGGCCCGTACAATCTGTGTCGATAAGAATCGGTCTTGACCCGACAAAGGGAAATAAATTATGTTCAATCCAACATCACATGAGGGAGCATAAGAATGGACAATCGCGACTATACGAGAAACGTTGCCAACGATAACGGTTGTGACAAAACCGTCAAATCAACATTTGAACAGGCAATGGACACAGCACGCAAAATCGCAACAGAAAAAGAAGCAGAGAGCCTGGGCCAAGAAAAAACCGAAACAGGTAAACTGTCCCGTGCTTTTATGATTTTGGCAAAACGTATGGACGAAATGGATCACAACTTAACAGATAATGGCACAAAATATACGCCTGTTGTTCCCCATCGCCGCGCACGAATTGAGCGCCGCCAAAAGCGATAGTTTAGAAATTTCGACAATAAAAAAGCCCGCTGATCGCGGGCTTTTTCCTATTCTTATTTTAATTAGATATCCAACAGCAGGCGCTGCGGGTCTTCGATCGCATCCTTGATACGGACGAGGAAGCTAACCGCCTCTTTGCCATCAACAATACGGTGATCATATGTCAGGGCCAGATACATCATCGGGCGGGCTTTGATCTCACCATCGACTACCATCGGGCGTTGTTGAATTTTGTGCATGCCCAAAATTGCAGATTGCGGCGGGTTGATAATAGGTGTCGACAAAAGAGATCCGAAAACGCCACCGTTGGTCACGGTAAAGCTGCCGCCCATCATCTCATCCATACTCAATTTCCCGTCGCGTGCGCGCGTTCCCATATCAACAATCTCGCCTTCAATATCAGCGAAATTCTTTTCATCCGCATCACGCACAACAGGCACAACCAGTCCGGTTGGTGTCGATACGGCGACCCCGATATCATAGAAGTTCTTGTAAACGATCTCGTCACCATCGATCTCTGCATTGACGGCCGGGAAATCTTTCAGGGCGGCAATCGCGGCCTTGATAAAGAAAGACATAAAGCCGAGTTTGATGCCGTGGCGTTTTTCAAAGTTATCTTTGTATTGTTTACGCAATTCCATGACAGCTGTCATATCAACCTCGTTAAAGGTCGTTAGCAATGCGGCTGTGTTCTGGGCATCTTTCAAGCGTTTGGCAATTGACTGGCGCAGGCGTGTCATGCGAACACGCTCTTCACGCGGGCCTTTGTCTACCGTTGTGGCAGATTTGGATGCGGACTTTCCGCCAGTGTCAATAAAGTCCTGAACGTCACTTTTCAAAATGCGGCCGTCTTTACCGCTGGCCGGTATTTGGCTGGCATCAAGTCCGTTGTCATCAACCATTTTGCGAACAGCCGGGGACAATGGCATATCTGCATTGCTGACAGACTTTTTGGACGTGTCACCCTTAACGTCTTTTGTTTGCGCGTCTGTTTTTGGCTCAACCGCTTTTGCGGATCCGTCAGCGTTTTGTTTTTCAGCGGGCTTGGTATTGCTGGCGGGCTTGCTGCCAGTCGCACCCTCTTCAAAAATCGCCAGGATGGCATCAACTTCTACGTTTTCGCCTTCCTGCACTTTGATCTTTTGGATCACACCATCTGCAGGCGCGTTGACTTCCAATGTCACTTTGTCAGTTTCCAATTCAACAATCGGCTCATCCGCTGATACGGATTCCCCTTCACCCTTCAGCCATTGTGCAACAGTGGCTTCGGATACGGATTCACCCAGTGTTGGGACTTTAATTTCGGTTGCCATGTGTTTTTCCTTTTTATACAGGTTTCAATTCGGTTTTAAATGGTTATCGCCTCTTGGACAAGTTTGTCCTGTTCTTCTTTGTGTTTAGACAAAAGCCCCACAGCCGGAGAAGCCGCAGCCGGCCGACCGATATAGCGCGGGCGTTTGTTCTTCAGGTCCAGGTCCTGCAATACAGCTTCGAGCCTGCGGTCAACAAAGGTCCATGCACCCATGTTTTCGGGCTCTTCTTGGCACCAGACCACTTCAGCATTCGGGAAGCTCTGCAAGATCTCTTTCAAGATATCGTCAGGGAATGGATACAATTGCTCAAGACGCAACATCGTTACATCTTTGATCCCTGCTTCATCACGCGCAGCTTCCAGATCATAGAAAACCTTACCCGTGCAAAGCACAACGCGTTTAATGTCCCATGCTTCGCCCGGCATTTTGTCTTCGTAAAGAACACGATGGAATGTTTGTTTGCCGGTCATCATGTCCAAATTTGAAACCGCACGCTTGTGACGCAATAATGATTTCGGTGTAAAGATGATCAACGGCTTTCTGAAGTCGCGGTGCATTTGGCGGCGCAAAATGTGAAAGTAGTTTGCGGGCGTCGTACAATTTGCAACCTGAATATTATCTTCGGCACATGATTGTAAGAACCGTTCCATACGTGCGGAGGAGTGTTCAGGCCCCTGCCCTTCATAACCATGCGGCAACAGCATCGTCAAACCAGACATGCGCAGCCATTTGGTTTCGCCGGAACTGATAAACTGGTCAATCACGACCTGTGCACCATTGACGAAATCGCCAAACTGGGCTTCCCACATAACAAGGGCATTCGGCTCGGCCCAGGAAAATCCGTACTCGAATCCCAGAACCGCCTCTTCTGACAGAGGGCTGTTGTAAACATGATATTTGGCTTTTTGACCATCGATGTGGTTAAGGGGAATAAATTTGCTGCGGTCTTTTTGATCAATCCAAACCGAGTGACGTTGCGAGAATGTTCCGCGTTCGCTGTCCTGACCGGACAGGCGCACCGGATACCCTTCATGGACCAACGCGCCTAAGGCTAATGCCTCGGCGGTAGCCCAGTCAAATCCCGTTCCGCTTTCAAACATCTCTTTCTTGGCCTCAAGCTGACGTTTGATCTTCGAATTCAGGTTGAAGCCCTTTGGTACTGTTGTCAAAGTCTCGCCAATTTTCTTCGCCAAACCATCGCTGATAGCCGTATTGCCACGGCGCGCATCATTCGGCGGCAACTTAATACCCTCCCAATGACCTTTCAGCATATCGGCGTCATTCGGCTTGTAGCTTTCCGCCGCTTTGAATTCTTTTTCCAAGAAACTATTCCATTGATCCAGCAGGTTGTCATCGTCCTGATTGGTTATGACCCCTTCACGCATCAGCTCCTCTGCATAAAGGTTGCGGGTTGTCTTTTGTTTTTTGATACGCTTGTACATATTGGGCTGTGTAAAAGCCGGCTCGTCACCTTCGTTATGGCCGTGACGGCGATAGCAAATCATGTCGATAAAGACATCGTTTTTGAATTCCTGACGGTATTCAATCGCCATGCGGGCCACGTGAACAACCGCTTCTGGGTCATCACCGTTAACATGGAAAATTGGCGCATCGGTTGATTTTCCAATATCCGTTGCATAGGTTCCTGAACGGGATTCATGCGGCGGTGTGGTAAAGCCGATTTGGTTGTTAATCACATAGTGAATGGTACCGCCTGTCCCGTAACCATCCAGATTTGCCAAAAGCAGGGTTTCCTGTACCACACCCTGGCCGGCAACGGCCGCATCCCCATGCAGGACAAGTGCCATGGCTTCAGATTTTTCCGTATCCTGACGCTGGAATTGTTTGGCATAAGTTTTACCCACCACAACCGGATTAACAATCTCAAGGTGTGAGGGGTTTGGTGTCAAAGAAAGGTGAACGGTATTGCCGTCAAAATCACGGTCAGATGATGTACCAAGGTGATATTTCACATCACCTGATCCCTGAACATCCTCGGGTTTAAATGATCCGCCCTGGAATTCATGGAAAATTGCGGTAAAGCTTTTTCCCATGACATTCGTCAGGACGTTCAAACGGCCGCGGTGGGCCATACCCAAAACAATTTCTTTTAAGCCCAGCTGTCCGCCACGCTTCATAATTTGTTCAATGGCAGGAACCAGTGACTCGCCTCCTTCAAGGCCGAAGCGTTTTGTTCCTGTATATTTTGTCT
>CAXGXG010000115.1:0-5800 GCA_964013525.1 uncultured Alphaproteobacteria bacterium
CCTCGCCCGTCATAAGGGCATAGGTATCTTTGTACCAGTCGCTGTTGGGGTAGTTGTGCCCCAGAACGGCGGCGGTCTTCTTCGCCTCGGACGGGATCCCCATTGCCAGATAAGCTTCCGTTAGGCGGTGAAGCGCCTCAGGCACGTGTGTGGTTGTCTGGTATTCATCAATAACGTTTTGAAAGCGGTTTACGGCAGCCTGATACTGTTCGCGACGCAGGTAATAGCGGCCGATTTCCATTTCCTTGCCGGCCAAATGGTCAAGCGTCAGATCAATTTTTAAGTTCGCGTCCCGTGCATAGCGACTTTCAGGAAAACGGTCGACAACCTCCGTCAGGCCGTCTAGTGCCAATTCGGTCATTTGCTGGTCACGTTTAACGTCAGAAATCTGTTCGTAAAAGGACAGTCCGCGCAGATAATAAGCATAGGCAATGTTTTCATTGCCGGGGTGAAGCTGAATAAAACGATCCAGGCCGATAACGGCACTGTCATAGTTCAGGTCAAGATAATGGGCGTATGCGGACATCAATTGTGCGCGGGTGGCCCACTGGGAATAAGGGTATTGCTGTTCAACGCCATCAAAAGCCTGGGCCGCCTCGCTATAGCTGCCACTGTCCATAAGGCGTGCCGCACGTGCGTAGAGGTCAGAAACAGGAACCTGTTCAATCGCCTCTGCATCACCGCCTGTTGCCGTTGAAGTGTTTTCGTTTGCATTGGATGCACAACCACCAAGAAGCAGAACGGCCAAAACCGCAAGTACGGAAAAACGCGATGTCATAATTTGTTGTCCCTTAATTTAGCTGACTAACAGCGCCTTCAATAGGTGCGGTATTAGATTCAGCTGTGAAAAAATCAATAAAGCCGTTTTGTTCGGGATCATAGGCTTCAACAGACCCGTTTTCAATGTTATAGCGCCAGCCATGAATTTTGAGGCGGTTTTCGTCCATTGCTTTTTTAACGGCCGGATAGGTGGCAAGGTTTTTATAGCTCCAGACAATGGCGTTTTTCTCGGCAAGTTCGCATTTGTGCGCGGTATCGGTTGTGTCTGGAAGGTCTTTCAAAACATCCAAATGCGCAGTCTTCAGCCATTTGCCCACCGCGCCTGGGGCTTTACCCTTAACAATGCCTTCGATACCGCCACAATGGGTGTGCCCCATTATGATGATATGTTTGACACCCAGAGCATCGACCGCAAAGTCCGTTGCCGCGGCAATGGCTGTCGCTTCGGGCGCATCATAGGGAGGAACCAGGGCAGCGATGTGTTTAGCTGTAAAGATATCGCCGTAATTGATGCCGGGCAGGGCATGTGGGGCGTAGCGTGAATCGCTGCAGGCGATAAAGAAATAATCAGGTTTTTGGCCTTTTTCGACCAGCAGGCGCGCCTTGTCGGCATTTTCGCCAGCGTAATTGGCGGTGTGGTTATCCGCCAGCGCTTTCTTTAGTCGCTTTAGTGCTTTTTCCATGGGTCGCTCAATAAAACTTTGATGAAATCGTGATCATCAAAATAGCACACCGTATACCTGTTTTAAAGTGTTTTAAGCGCTGAGGACTTCGCTGTCGTATGCCGGCTGGGGCTTGCGTTGCTGGCTGTTATGGGCTTGCTTTTGTTGAAGCTGGCTCAGACGTGCGGCACTGATAAATTCAAAAGCTTCTTTGTCCTGAAATAGGGCATGAAGAACCTTGTTGTTCATCGCGTGACCGGCTTTGTTACCGTGGTAATCAGCCAGTACAGGAGCGCCTGCCAGAATAATATCGCCAATTGCGTCCAAAATCTTGTGACGGACGAATTCCGTTTTGTGGCGCAAACCACCCGGGTTCAGAACATCATCACCATCAATGACGATGGCATTTTCCAGTGACCCACCGCGTGCCAGACCCATTTTCTGCAGCATTTCGACCTCTTGAAGGAAGCCAAAGGTACGGCAGTCGGCAATGTCAGTGCGGTAGCGGCGCAGACTGTTGTCAAAGCTATGGTGCTGTTGGCCAATTGCCTGGCTGTCAAAATTAATGTTCATGTGCCAGTGCGGATCTAAAGACGGCATTAAGGTCACGATTTTTCCGTCTTCTTCAAAGCTGATCGGCTTTTTCACCAGAATATAGCGCTTTTGCGCATCCTGTGCGATTGTGCCAACGTTATCAATCATGTCTAGAAAAGCCTGGGCGCTACCGTCCATAATCGGGATTTCAGGGCCATCGATTTCCAAAATGGCATTGTCAACTCCACAAGCGGCCAACGCGGATAAAACATGTTCAACGGTGCTGATGGTTGCACCTTCGTCATTTGATAAAACCGTGCAAAGGCGTGTTTCAGTCACATTGTCCCAAAGACCGACAATGCGGTTGTTTTTATCCGTAATATCAGTGCGCACAAAAACAAAGCCCGTATTTTTATCTGCAGGGCGAATGGTCAGATTGGCGGCTTGGCCGCTGTGTACGCCAACGCCGGCACAATGTGCGGCAGATTTCAAAGTTCTTTGGTGATCCATGTTTGTCATCGTTTTTATCTTCAGGTTGTTTTTCCTAAATTTCTCTACCTTGAATATAGCAAAAGCCCCTTTCCATCTCGAATCACGGTTTGTAACCAAATGTTACAGCTGCATGCCGAATCTTGACGGACGGGCCAAAAACAGAGTATTATTTACATAATTAATCCAAAGTGAGGTTGTATGGTTGCGGATAATCTGGATTTTGAAAGCGCGCTCACGCTGTTTTACGCTATGGCGGACATGCCGATGGATTTTGAAGATCCCGAGGGGTGTCAGGTCCGGATGTCTAAAATGCTAAATGTTATGCAGGAACAGGGCTTTGAACCGAAAATCGCCTGCGTTTTTGCGCGCATCAATGAGCCCCTTTGGGTTGAAGACCATCCTGATATGCAAAAACTGGGCGGTTGGACATACCATACAGCACCTGCCCTAACCATTCTGGACGAAAATGGCATGTCGCGTGACTTGGTTCTGGATCCGGGGTTGTTTGATGGGCCGGTCAGCCCAAAACAGTGGATGAACCATATGGATGGACGTGCGGACGGTTTAAAGGTTGTTGATGCGCCACAGGCCGCAGTGGCGGGACATTCCCAATTCTACAACTTTAAAATCAAACATTTGAGTGCCCGCGAAATACGGATGAGCTCAGGAGGGTATGCAAACTATGAAATTACAGATGGAAAACGCTCTGTGGCGCTTAGCCAAGAATGCAATCGATTTTTTCAAAAGAAGCGCCAGCTCAACCGTGCGCGCATGGGACAAAGCTGGACAAGCCGTCCGAAAATGGGTCGGTAAATCTGAAATACCTGAACGCTATACTCTGCCTTTCGTGACAGAGCGCGAGGCAGTTGCCCTGTTTTACGAGCTGGCGGACAGGGCGGATATCCCCCATTTCGCACCGGACGGATGTGCTGAACGTTGCTTTCATGTCTCAGAAATTTTAAAAAACAGAGGTCTGACGACAAGTAGCGTTCTGGCCGTTGCGGGAAGTGATTTCAAAAAGATACGGGTTGATTATCTGGATTCCCTACGTCACACGGGGGGCTGGAAATATCATGTCGCGCCAACGGTCGAGGTTGTCCGTGAAAATGGCGATATCAGCAGCCTTGTCATCGATCCGGCGTTGTTTGATGGGCCGGTCACGATTAAACAATGGAAGAAGGTTCTGAAGACGCATTTTGGCCATATGGCCCAGCCCAGACCGGGACAACCCTACCAAATTGCAGGTATGAACATGGAGGCGGATATTAAGCGCACCCGCAACGATGTCGAGAAAACCTATGCGCGTATGGAAAAATACAGAACAGATAAGAAGCGTTTTGTTGCGAAAAGTGCCTTTAACACAGTCGTCTTTCAACAGAACCGTGATCTAACGCGTCCCAAAACCGGAAAGACATGGACAACCGACAGACGTTTTGCCGCAATGGGGAAATCATGAGGCAAGTATTACCGGCACGCGGAGAGGACCGCTTTTTAAATGCAGTGCAGGCCGCAGCTTTGTTTTATGAACTGGCGGATGAGCCCGAGATTCCCTTCTATGCTCCTTTGGGGTGTGTCGAGCGTGCCCAGGATATGATTGACCGTATGAAGGCCAAGTACCCTGAAATGGGATTGGAACGTATTGCCGTGTCGGCTGCCCCACGCAAGGCGCCTTATATTCCGGCAAATCTACCGATGATTTTACAGACGGCAGGCTGGTGGTTTCATGTGGCGCCGCTTGTTCCGGTTATGGATGAAAATGGGGAGATCTCCCCATTGGTTTTCGATCCCGCATTGTTTGACGGACCCGTTGATATTACGCAATGGAAAAAAAGGATTGGCGCCGCCGGCCGTGAAATCGCACGCGCCCCCACCTGTTCGGATATAAGCATGCCCGGTGTTGAAAAACCGCAGGATTTTTCAGTGCGAAAGGGGGTGGTTGGAATTGTCTATAAAAACATGCGTTCACGCTTTGGCGAAGCGTCCAGCCGCGGCGTGGAGCGAAGTCAATTCCTGCAACGCCTTTTCAATAGAAAGAATACAGCTGTCAAGCTGCCCAAACAGGGTAAAACCTGGCACACCATTCAAAAGGTGCGCTGAGGGCTGGTTGGCCTTACATGTTTTATAGAACAAGCCCACAAATTAAATGGGGCGGATCCAAAAGGACCCGCCCCATTATTGTTTCCGCGAAGGAAAACTTATTTAACGCTTAGTTTGCCTGACGTCTTAGGAACGCTGGGATATCCAGTTCGTCTTCATCGTCAGATTGACCACCGTGCTGAACGCTCATTTGCGGTGCCGTATCATCATTTTCACGCTTAGGTGCGGTTGGGATGTCGTGACGACGGTGACCTGTCAAACGCTCGAAAAAGCCGGGCTTTTCTTTAACGTCTGCACGTGTCGGTGCGGCAGGGCCTGTCGGCTCTGTCACTGTTAATGCAGATTTTTCCTGTGCGCTTACACCACCGTCCATATCCAGATCGTCAAACATATCATTGTCATCAGCCGTATACGGTTTTGGCGGGATAAAGCTGTTACCGTGGCGTTGGCCGCGGACAGGTTGGTTAAACGCCATAGGTTTGGTTGTATGTGTAGCAGCGGTATCCTGCTGTTCATCCTGCTTAACAGCGGCCGCTGTTGCGGTCTGTGCTGGTGATGCAGATGTTGCTGTACCGTACTGGAAGCCGTCATTGCGGTTATCGCTAGCGGTATCCTCAGAACCACGTGACATCATCGGGCTTTGAACCGGTGTGCCGGTATTTGGGATGATAGATGCCGGGATGGACATGTTGTCACCACCGTTAAAGCCACGGTCAAGGTTCAGGCTGGAACCGGTTGTTTGCGTACCACCTGTAGAGCGGTTGCCGCCAAAGCCGAATGTCTGGTTTTCTGAATACGGCTGGTGCGTTGCATTAACCGTTTTCTTTTCAACAGGCTGTGCCGGTTGTGTCGGCTGATTACCATGATAAGCATTGTTGTTGGCATTAAAAACCGGACGGCGCTGGTGTGCGGTATCCGCCTCAATCCCTGTGGCCACAACGGAAACGCGCATACGGCCTTCCATGTTTTCATCGAATGTAGAACCAAAGATGATGTTGGCTTCGCTATCGACTTCGTCACGAATGCGGTTTGCAGCTTCGTCAACTTCGAACAGTGTCATATCCATGCCACCGGTGATGTTGATCAGAACGCCACGCGCGCCTTTCATTGAAATGTCATCCAACAGCGGGTTGGCAATTGCGGCTTCGGCGGCTTCAACAGCACGACGCTCGCCTTCGGCTTCGCCGTTACCCATCATCGCTTTGCCCCTTTCAGCCATAACGGTGCGGATATCT
>CAXGXG010000116.1:0-5778 GCA_964013525.1 uncultured Alphaproteobacteria bacterium
CGGGACTTAAAATGGTAGCAATTTCTTCGGCCAAGGCTTCGCGGACTTCCACATCCGTCACATCCTTGCCATAGCGTTTTTTGCTGAGCGCTTCTGTGACTTTTGCAGCTGTTGCGGGGCCGAGGTCTCCGACGATCAGTGCCTCTTCCAATTCTTCCAGCGTCTCGTCATCCAGCTTCCGCTTCGTGATCACAGCCGCAATATTCTCGGTAATTTTTGATGAGGATTTTGAAAGGCCTGATGTCAAACGTGACAGCCAGCCACCTTCTTTTTCCTGCACGTCTTGTTCGTCTGCACCGTCTGTGTCATCTGATGCAGAAACAGTTTGCGGGCTGTCTGGCGTTTCGATTGGCTCTACATGTTCGTGTCCAGGCGCGTCCTCTGTCAGAATTTCGGCGTCATCGCGTATAAGAGTTCCATCAGCTTCTGTGTTGGCGTGGCTTTCTGCGTCTGCATCATCCCCTACAACATCTGTATCAGTAGCATCGTCGAATGCCTCTTCGACATCAATATCCGGTTGAGTATTCTCATTCTCTCCCGACTTGTTGTCTTTGTCTTTTTTCTTTTTAAAAAACCAAACCATTAAATCACTTCCGCTGTCATAGTTTTATCGTTGTGTGAAACCAGGCGCACACGAACCAGCGCACCTTCAGCAACATTTGAACTCAACTTCACGGGAATAAAATGCTCTGTATGTCCTGTATTGTTTTTTTCGACCAGAACTGTGGCTTCACGCCCCTGAAACTCATTTAGCCTTTTGATCAGGTTTTGATCGCCCAATTCACGTAAAACCTTGGCACGCGCTTTACGTGTCGGCGGATAAACAGGCGGCATGCGTGCCGCAGGCGTGCCCTCACGTTCCGAATAGGGGAAAACATGAAGATATGTCAGATCACATTCTTTGACCAATTGGCGCGTATTTTCAAACATCTCGTCCGTTTCCGTCGGAAAGCCGGCTATAATATCCGCACCAAAAACCACATCAGGGCGCAGACGGCGGGCCTTTTCACAAACGGCCACAACATCATCACGCAAATGGCGGCGTTTCATCCGTTTTAAAACCATATCATCTCCGGCCTGCAGGCTGAGGTGAAGGTGCGGCATCAGGCGCGGCTCATTTTCAATCAGGCTCCACATATCATCATCGATCTCGACAGGGTCTAGAGATGATAGGCGCAGACGTGGCAGTTCGGGCACTAACGCCAAAAGACGGCGCATCATTTGTCCCAGCTTTGGTTTTCCCGGCAAGTCCGGACCATATGAGGTCACATCTACACCCGTTAAAACAACCTCTTTATACCCCTCGGCGACAAGCTTGCGAACCTGACTCACAATTTCACCGATTGGAACCGAACGTGAATTTCCGCGGCCATAGGGGATGATACAGAATGTGCAACGGTGGTCGCAGCCGTTTTGCACCTGAACAAATGCACGTGCGTGCCCTTCAAAGCCGCTAATCAGATGGCCGGCTGTTTCCTCAACCGCCATAATGTCATTAACCGTCAGGCGTGCATGCTCCCCTGTCGCCCAGCTTTCGGCCTGCAATTTCAAATCATTGCCGATGACACGATTGACCTCACCCATTTTTGCAAACATGTCAGGATCAATTTGAGCGGCACAGCCCGTTACGATAATTTCTGCATTCGGGTTTTCACGGCGGGCTTTGCGGATCGCGCGGCGCGCCTCGCGCTCAGCCTGCTTTGTGACCGCGCAGGTGTTAAAAATGATGGCGTCTTTCAATCCGGCATTTTTGGCATGGGTGCGCATGACTTCAGACTCATAAATATTGAGTCTGCAGCCAAATGTGACCACTTCTGCCTCTTTACCATCAATATGTTCTTTTACATCAGACATGCACGTTATGTAACATACCCGCCGCCCCTATTCCAGTCTTTGTTGCCGCAGAATACGCATAATTTTACGCATATAATATAAGGCAACAATGAAAAGAAAGGTTGGGTAAACAAGAAAATATGCAAATGATAAAATAACGATACCGATAAAATGGGAAAATACGGCCCATGCCAGATAAGCAATGCCACCCAAGCCCAGCATAACAGCAGTCGATTTTAGCTTGGACCTATTGCACCCGCTAAGCGTATTGTGCAGTCGTATCGAACGAAAAGCACCAATTAACCCGCAAACAGTAAAGATGCCAAAAACAAAAAAGGCGATGAGAACAGCAATATCCTCCCAGCCAGGCTGATTATAAGCGGGGGCATTGTCCCGAAAAAGATGTGACACACCCAAAGTCAACAAAAACAATATCCCGGGCAGATACAATACCCAGGCAGGTCCGACGACAATCCAGGCTGTCAATAGCGGTTTTTTTACTTTTCTCATTCTCTGAGCGTCAAACCTCTGTCATACCCTCGTAACTCAATGCCACGGGGCCAGTCATATAAATGCGGTTGTCATCTTCTTTCCATTCAAAGGATAGGACACCACCATCCAAATGGACATTTGCGGTTCTTTCAATCAAACTGCGCTTAACCGCGGCGGCCATGGCTGCGGCGGCCCCCGTGCCGCAGGCTCCGGTAATACCTGTCCCACGTTCCCAAACACGCATACGCAAGTTGTTTTCATCCATGACCGATACGATTTCTACATTCACCTTCTCGGGAAAGAATGCATGGGTTTCAACTTGCGGTCCATAATGCGCAAGGTCAATCTCATTGGTATCCTCAACAAAAAACACCGCATGCGGGTTACCGACGCTAACCGCGGTAGGTCCGCTTAGAGGGCCAATTTCAAGCGGCAACGGGTTTGTTGCCATCTCGTCAGAAAGAGGGATATCCCGCCACCCGAATTTTGGAACCCCCATATCGATTCGATAATCCTCGCCCTGGCGGGTGGCTGTCATCACACCTGCCAGCGTATCAATGCGGCAGTTGTCCTTTCCGGTTTCTTCGCAAATCAGGTGCGCAATACAGCGCAAGGCATTTCCGCAGGTCTCCGCAATAGACCCATTACAATTGCGGATCCGCATAAAGACATCCGTATCATCATTTACGGGCGCCTCAATCAAAACCATCTGATCGAAACCGACCCCTGTGCGCCTGTCGCCTAAAGCCTGAATTTTAAAAGTGTCAAGGGAGACCGTCTGATCCCGCGTATCAATAACCATGAAATCATTACCCAAACCATGCATTTTTTTGAACGAGATCCGCATATGAATTTCCTCCTCTTTTTCTTATATCTTCTGGCTTTCACCGCTGTTGTTCAAGCAAAAAATCTGTTGCACAGACAGCGTGCTTTTGCCTATACTGCCCATAATTACTCAAACGAAGGGATTTAACCATGACCAAAACAGGTGTTTTGAAAACTATCAGTGCATTGTCTGTTGTTGTTTTGCTGGTTGCCGCCATCGCTGCATTCTCCAGCAATGAAAGCAACGCACAGGAAAATGACACGGTAACCGTTACAGAAACCGTTGATACAAATATCGAATCAACAACATCCACACCCACATCTGAAGAAACCGTTGTTATCGAAAGCACAACGACACAACAGACCGAATTGGATTCGGACACAAACGTGACCGATGTTGATGCCATGATGCAGGACCGCGTGTTGGGCGATGCGAACGCACCTGTCACAGTTATTGAATATGCATCTATGACCTGTATTCACTGTGCAAACTTTCACAACAACAATTTGGACGAAATGATGTCCGAGCTGATTGATACTGGCAAGGTAAAATACATTTTCCGCGAATTCCCGCTGGATGCTGTGGCGCTGCGCGCGTCTATGATGGCACGTTGCGCCCCTGAAGATAAATTCTTTGGCCTGCTGGAAGTTTTATTTGCAAACCAAAAACGTTGGGTCGGCGCCCAAAACCCAATTAATGCGATGACCAAGATGGGCAAACTCGCCGGTCTTAGCGATGCAGAAATTGATGCCTGCCTGGCGAACAAAGATCTGGAAACAGCATTGTTGGAAACACGTCAAACAGCGCAGACAGAATTCAATGTCCGTTCAACACCGACATTCGTCTTTAACAACGGCGAAGCTGTTGAAAGCGGCGTATTGCCTGTCAGCCGTATCGAAGAAATTATCGAGACACTGGACTGATAAAAACAAAGTTTTGCACCCGCCCCATAAAGGCGGGTGTTTTTTATACCGGATAAGTTATGGTTCAATTTAACAAACTGCGCCTCACAGGATTCAAATCCTTTGTCGAGACCACTGACCTTGAAATCGGTCATGGTCTTACGGGCGTTATTGGACCAAACGGTTGTGGCAAATCCAACCTGGTTGAAGCCCTGCGTTGGGTGATGGGGGAAACCTCGGCCAAACGGATGCGTGGCTCCGGCATGGAAGACGTTATTTTCAACGGAACCGACCGCAGGCCCGCACGCAATATTGCCGAGGTTATGCTGACACTCGACAATTCAGAGCGTAAAGCCCCTGCCGAGTTAAACCATTCAGACGAGCTTGAAATCGTTCGCCGTATCGAACGCGACAAGGGTTCGGCCTATAAAGTTAACGGCAAAACCGTTCGCGCCAAGGATGTTCAGCTGTTATTCGCTGATGTTTCGATTGGCGCCAACTCTCCCGCTCTTGTTTCTCAGGGGCGCGTTGCCGACCTTATCAATGCCAAACCCACACAACGCCGCCTAATTCTGGAGGAAGCCGCAGGTATTTCCGGCCTGCACGCCAGACGCCATGAAGCCGAACTAAAATTGCGCGGCGCAGAAACAAACCTGACACGTGTTGAAGATGTTTTGGGGCAAATGGAAAGCCAATTGGGTGGTTTGAAAAAACAAGCCCGCCAAGCCGCCCGCTACCGCAACATATCAGAGCAGATCCAAAAAAGTGAAGCCGGCCTGCTCCACTTGCGTTATGAAGAGGCCGACGCGGCCGTTACAGTGGCGCGCGAGGCCTTTGACAAGGCGGAACAGATTGTTCGCGACCTGACCGTTGTGGTCACACAAAAAACAACAGAACAAACAGATGATACGGCCGTTTTGCCGGCTTTGCGAAAAGCCGAAGCCGAAGCCGCGGCCAAACTACAGCATCTGCGTATCACACTTGGCCAATTGCAAGCCGAAGAAGAACGTATAGAGGCAGAAACTGCGCGAAACACATCTCAGTTGATGCAAATCAAAACCGACCTTGATCGTGAAAAGCAATTGGATCAGGAAGCTGAAGAGACGCTTCATCGTCTGACACAGGAACGCGAAGGCGCGACATTTGACCCCGAAGCGGAAAAAGCCCAGCTGGATGCAGCCGGTGCAAAGCAGGAAAAACAGCAAGAGGTCGTAGACAGGCTTGAAGCGCGCGTGTCAGAGATGACCGAAGAAAACGCCGCCAAAACCGCCAAACGTCAAAGCCTGGAACAACAAATATCAGCGGCTGAAAATGCGCTTGCCCGCCAATTGTCACGCAAGGAAAAGTTGGAAGCTGAAAAGGATACGCTTTTATCTGCAACGCCTGAGCAGGAAAAGCTTAAAACCCTTGAACAAGAATTGGTCACAAAAACTGAAGTTTACACGAAATTGCGCGACACCCGTCAGAAACTGGACGAGGACAAAGACAGCGCAGATGATGCAGTGGAGAGCGCACTGGAAGCCCACCGCGAATCCCAACAAAATTATACACGTCTGAATGCGGAAGCCGACACAATCCGCAACATCCTTTACGAGGGCGACAATGCCGACTATCCACCTGTCATAGATTCTTTGTCCGTAGAAGGTGGTTTTGAAAAGGCCTTGGCCGCGGCCCTCGGTGACGACTTGCAAGCCGCGCTGAGCGAGGATGCGCCAATCCACTGGC